>JAILIQ010000346.1 GCA_024695205.1 Lachnospiraceae bacterium | reverse complement strand
GCTTCCAAGAACCCCGACAGAGCAATGATGTTCCTGAACCTGCTCAATACCGATCCTTATCTGTTCACTCTTCTTGATTACGGTGTAGAGGGTATCCACTACAACAAGAACAGCATCGGCGAAGTAGAGTTTATCGAGGATGCAAGAGCAAAGTATTCACCCTGGACAAACGGTATGGGTAATGTAACACTGCTTCCTCCCCAGAAGGGACAGGGCGCTGATTTCTGGACCAACTTCAAGGCATATTACGGAGCAGCCGATTCGATCCCGATCCTCGGATTCACATTCAATTCCGATAATGTTTCGAACGAGCTTGCAGCTGTAGCAAATGCAGCAGCGGAGTATGCACTTACACTGAGTGTCGGTGCCGTAGATCCTGAGACCGTACTTCCCGGATTCCTTAAGAAACTGGATGACAACGGAATGCAGAAGATCGTGGATGAAGCCAACAATCAGCTTAAGGCTTTCCTTGCAAACAAATAATACTCTGAGCCGTGGAAAGGAAACTTTTCACGGCCCGTTTGCTTTTGTTTTGTTCCGGAATATGTTATAATCAAAGAAAATCGCAGCAAGAGGGTGCTTGCACGCATTTTTAAGAGTATTTAAGACGGTAATTGGAGTTGACAACGTGAAGAAGCTTGATCTGAAATGGAACATGATTATACTTCTCGTCATTATCTGGCTTGTCCCGATATTGATGGCTTCTTTTGTTGTCTATTATCTTGTGTCTGACAGGATGAGCTCCCAGATATCGGCCGAGCTGTCGCTTTCGATGAACAAGGCCGTATACAGTATCGATACAAGCCTTGACGAATGTGTCAACGCTTCGCGCAACGCAACGTATTTCAATGTTATTTCCGATAACTGGTCAACCTATAAAAAAACAGGTGAAAAGCAGGCTCTGTATGATTCGATGACAATTTACCTGTCTTCACAGTACAGATTCAACGCAAATCTTGATACCACGATGGTATTTTTTACGGAGGATCCGGAGCTTTTCTATTCGACCTACAGCTCGGGAAGCTCCTATGATAATGTCATCAGGTTCAGGGAAAACCATCTTAAAAGCGCCTTAAAGATCGGAGAAACGCTTGATTCAGGGATAATGCTCTATCAGGGAAGCGATTCGCTGTATCTGATAAGGAATCTGCTGAATGACAGATATAAGCCCTTTGCCATGATAGTAATGGAGCTGAACAAGAGTAATATCTTTGATTCCCTCAACACCGTATGGGCCTATGACGAAGCATATGTTTTCCTTGACGGTGTAAGGATCAGCGGTAATGAATCCGGGCTTCCCGAAACGGTAGAGCTTTTTAAGGCTACCGGGGGGCCTGTTATCGAAAGGTTCAACAAAGATTACTACGTGTATTTTACGGAAAATTACAACGGGGCTTTTCTGTCCTATGTTGTAAAGCTTGATTCGGGACTTCTCTTCGGCGAGATAAGGACGACCTATTATCTGCTGATAATCGTTCTGCTCTCGCTCATCCCGCTTGTTGTGACGCTTTTTGTATATGTGCGCAGGAGAGTTTCGGAACCTGTCGGAAATCTTGTAAAGGCTGCCGCAGAGATCTCTGCCGGCAACTACGGCTATCATATTACCGACAAGAGCGCGGGGAGCAGGGAATTTGATTATCTGAACGATTCGTTCAATTCCATGAGCGATGAGCTTAAAAACCAGTTTGAAAAGATATATGTCGAGGAGATCGCATTGCGCGACGCCAATATAAAAGCGCTGCAGTCCCAGATCAACCCGCATTTCCTGAACAATACGCTTGAGATCATCAACTGGGAAGCCCGTCTGAACGGCGTATATAAGGTCAGCAGCATGATCGAGGCGCTTTCCACGATGCTTAATTCCACTCTGAACCGCAAGGATGAGAAGACGATCACCCTTCGTGAAGAAATGGAATACGTGGATGCCTATCTTTACATAATATCGCAGAGAATGGGAAAGAGGCTGAAGATAACCAAAAAGGTCGATGAAAACCTGCTTGGCAGGGAAGTGCCGAGGCTTATCATACAGCCGATCGTCGAAAATGCGGTGGAACACGGGGCCAAAGCTGCGACCGAGAGTGCCGTGAGCATCGAAGTGTTCGCAAAAGACGGGTATATGTACATTGCCGTCAGAAATACGGGCAACATGAGTGCCGAAGACATGGCGAAGGTAAAGCATCTTCTCTTCGATCAGGAAACGACCGAGAAGCATCACGCAAGCATAGGGATAAGGAACGTCAACAAGCGTCTTAAGCTTATGTACGGTGATGACTGCGGCCTGAATATCTACAATGACGGAAACGATACGGAAAGCCTTCTTACATTGAAGACAGGGGGTGTCAGCAGATGAGAGCATATGACAAAAAAAGCATGATCCGCCCCTTTAGTCCTCGTTTCCTCAAGATAACCGCTTTATCGGTTATAATGGCGGTCCTGCTGGCATCCTTATCATCCTGCGGATTTGAAAGCCTCAAAACCGGGCCGGCGGACAGTGTAAGGAATAATGTCGAACTTACCGTGATGACAATGTATGCAGGCAATGACGGGAATGCAAGGAATTTTAAAAGCGCAGTTGCCGAGTGGCAGAAGATGACCGGCAATACGGTGCTCGATACCTCGGTAACATCGGACGAGACCTTTAAGACAAGAGTTATCATGGATTATCAGGCCGGAGCCGAGCCGGACATCCTGTTTTATTTTTCGGGAGAAGATGCCAGCGTACTTGTCCAGAATAACAGGGTGGTCTCTCTTGAAGAGATACGCGGAGTGTATCCGGACTACGCCTCCAACATGAAGGAAAGCCTTATGCAGGCGTCGCCTGTGGACGGGAAGATCTACTGTATTCCGGTAAACGGATACTGGGAAGGACTGTTTGTAAACAAAAAGGTATGCCGTGAGGCAGGAGTTGAGATCCCTGATGAGAATACGGACTGGGACACTTTCATGGCTATGTGCGAAAAGATCAGGGACGCCGGATACATTCCGATAGCCGCGTCGCTTGCCAATGTGCCTCATTACTGGTTTGAGTTCTGCATCTACAATTATCAGGATCCGGAGACTCATGCGACAGTACCCGAGAGCATTTACGACAGGCGGGGCATTGCCTGGTCGAAAGGGCTTAAGGACATCAAGAAAATGTACGAAAAGGGATTTTTCCCGCCGAGCACCCTGTCCGCTTCGGATGACGAGACAATGAGGGATTTTATCGGCGGCAGGGCGGCATTTCTCCTTGACGGGTCGTGGAGAGTGTCGGCGATAGAGAATGCGGCAGAGAATACTGATGATTTCTGTGTCACATTTGTACCCGGAAAAAACAACAGGAAGACTACGGATATCATCGGAGGCCTTTCAAGCGGATATTATATCTCGAGAAAAGCCTGGGAAGATCCCGAAAAGAGGGATGCTGCGGTCAGCTTTGTAGAATTTATGACCACGGATGAGATGGTTTCAAAATTTGCACTTGTTTCGGCTACCGCGCTTAAAAGCGGTGTAAAGCTCGAACAGGAGGATATCTCGTCTTTTGTAAGCAGTGCCCTGTATATGGCCGAACACGCCAGCGGAGTCAGCAGTGCGGTACAGGATTATATTCCTGCTGAGAGCAGGGCGCCTGTTTTCGAGAATATGCCGGCGATAGTAAAAGGGATAACCCCGGTGGAAGATGCGATCGGAGAAGTGATAGAATGTTTAAAGTAGCGATAATAGACGATGAACCCATAATCGTCGAGGGTCTTTCCAAGACCATAGACTGGAGCAAATGGGACGCCAAAGTAGTGGGATTTGCCTACGACGGAGCAGAGGGACTTGAGCTTATCAGGAAGGAAAAGCCGGATATGCTCATTTCCGATATTTCAATGCCGAACATGGACGGACTTAAAATGATCGCGGCCGTAAAGTCCGAATTTCCGCAGATGCAGGTTGCGATCCTGACCGGGTACAGGGACTTCGATTATGCAAAGGAAGCCATACATCTCGGGGTCACAAGATTTTTGCTCAAGCCTTCGAAGCATGATGAGCTTGAAGAGGCGATCACCGCGATGACGGATAAGCTCAGGCAGTACGGTCTGATGCATCCGGGGCCGGTCGAAGAGGAAAGCGAAGAGGAAGAGGAAGAGATACTTGAAAACCCGGCAAGTTCATTCATAGTCAACAACGCCTTAAAGTTCATCAGGGATAATTATACCGAAAAACTCAAACTTGTCGATGTGGCCGATCATATCTATGTAAGCCAGTGGCATCTGAGCAAGCTGCTCAATAAACACACCGGCAAGAATTTTTCCGAGATACTTAACGGTATCAGGATAGAAAAGGCCAAGGAACTTATGAAGGATCCTGCCTACAGGATCGTGGACATTGCGGAAGCCGTGGGCTTTCTCGATCTTGCGCATTTTTCGAGAGTGTTCAAAAAAACCTGCGGTATCAGCGCCAATGATTACAGAAATAACGGGAAGACGGAATAAGAGAAGATATGGAAACGGTCAGAGGCTATATTTATACTGAAAAATTTACTTTTGTACCCGGGGAAATGGTATGTGACAACGGGATCATCATTTCCGTAACAGAGACCGGTGTAAATGCACTGAGCCCCGAAGAAAGAGAAAGGTATATAATCCCGGGGCTGGTCGATATCCATTCCCACGGCTGTGTGGGGCATGATACCTGCGATGCGGATGCCGGCGGGCTTAAGAAAATGCTTGCTTACCAGCGGGAAAACGGGATATTTACATATTTCCCGACCACCATGACTCTGGATGAGGAAAGGCTGAACAAGATCTGCAGGGTGATCGCACAGGTTGCGGAAGAAGATGAGACGATAGGCGGGATATATCTTGAGGGGCCGTTTATTTCCTACGAGAAAAGGGGTGCCCAGAATCCGGCCTATATCGCAGAACCGGATAACGGTATGATACAAAGGCTTGATGAAGCCGGCGGCGGGCTTGTAAGGTTCGTTGCGATCGCGCCCGAAAAGGACGGCGCAATGGAATGCATAAGAGAAGGGAACAAAAAATATAAATATTCGATA
>JAILIQ010000335.1 GCA_024695205.1 Lachnospiraceae bacterium | reverse complement strand
TTCTCACTGTAGAATGTGAGCGGCAGTCTTCCTTCGGGCGACGTCTTTCCGAAGATGATATTTGCTATGGCGCGACCGCCCTGAGCACCGGGATACCAGCCTTGAATGATGGCCGGAATAGAAGCATCTGCCTTATCGAGTGCCAGTGCGCTGCCCGAAAGGACTACAAGGATCACGGGTTTCCCGCAGGCAGCTGCTGTGTCGATCACCATCTGCTGATAACCGGGGAACAACAGGTTCGGCTTGTCGCCGCTGCCGTATTCATTGCCTGTATCACCCTCTTCGCCTTCAAGGGTTGCATCAAGTCCCATGCACAGAACGATCACATCACTCTGCTCGCATACAGCCTTTGCTTCGGCCAGTCTGTCGTTTTTCTTGCCAAGGCCCGACATGCGGTCCTTATACAGATGACATCCTTCCGAGAAGAATATACGTGCGCCTGCTGCCTCAGCCTGCTCTCTGATACCCTCAAGGACCGTGATGTATTCGGAAGATGTTCCCTGATAATTACCCACGAGCGCATTACGGCTGTCGGCATTTGGTCCGATCACGCCGATCGTCCTGATCTTCGATGCATCGAGCGGAAGAAGTCCTCCGGCATTCTTTAACAATACTATAGTCTCTTCGGCCACCTTCAGATTGAACCTGCGCGACTCGGGCGTATCAACCTGCGAATAATCGATCGAAGCATAGGGATTGCCCTCGGGATCGTCAAAAAGACCAAGCTTCATACGCGTGGTAAGGACTCTGATCAATGCTTCGTCGATCACGTCTTCCGAGGTGAGTCCCTCATCCACAGCCTTGATCAGATATTCGAAAATGTCGCCGCAGTTCAGGTCGCATCCGTTATTTACCGCAAGCGCGACACTCTCTTCGGGAGTTGAAGTCACACAGTGATTCTCATTGATATCCTTGATGGCCCAGCAGTCCGAAGTTACGTGCCCCTTAAAGCCCCATTCCTTACGCAGGATGTCGATCAGAAGCCTCTTGCTCGCACAGCAGGGCTCACCGTTCGTTCTGTTGTACGCGCCCATGACCGCCTCCACGCCTGCCTCGGTAACAAGCGCCTTAAATGCGGGAAGATAAGTCTCGCGAAGATCCTGCTCCGAACAGCGCGCGTCAAAGCTGTGACGCAGGCTCTCAGGTCCTGAATGTACTGCAAAATGCTTCGCACATGCTGCTGCCTTTAAATACTTGTCATCGTCACCCTGAATACCTTTTACAAAAGACACTCCGAGTCTCGAAGTCAGATACGGATCCTCTCCGTAAGTCTCATGACCGCGGCCCCATCTGGGATCGCGGAAAATATTGATGTTCGGAGCCCAGAATGTCAGGCCCTTGTAAATATCATGATCGTCATACTTAAACTGAGCATTGTACTTTCCGCGCCCTTCAGTTGAAATGGTCTCTGCCACCTTCCCGATCATTTCTTCGTCAAAAGAAGCGGCCAGGCCGATAGCCTGCGGGAAAACTGTCGCAACGCCTGCACGCGCAACACCGTGCAGCGCTTCGTTCCAATAGTTATAAGCCGGTATCCCGAGCCTTTCGATGGCGGGTGCATAATGCCTTAATTGAAAAACCTTCTCCTCGAGCGTCATCTCCTGGACCAGAGCCGTAGCTCTCTCCCTGTACTCGCTCAACCTCTCTTCGTTTATCATATCTACTCCGTTCTGTGCTGTCCTGCTTCGCACATTTATCTCATTTCACTAATGCCGTGCCTCTTTGTTCTCACAAGGGCATCATCGGTAAATACTTTCCTTTATTCCACCAGCCCGAAGCCGAGGATCGTGAACTGCTTGTCCCCGTCTCCTTCATGCATCCTGACTTCGATATGGTGCTTCGCGCTGTCCCGGTCCCTCACAATGATCTGCGCATTGCAGTGGCACCATCCCACCGCATGGGGATCCACCGTCTTTACGAACTTTCCGTCGACATAAATATCCGCCCTGCCGTCCTTTAAATCCGCTGAATCCTTTGTGACGATCAGCAGTCTCCTGCATGTCACATCCATCACAAATGGCCTGTTTCCTCCGGTATGCATCCAGTTGTCCGCAAACTGCGGTGTAGTACCCGGATCCATGTTCATCTCACAGGCCTGCAGCTGTGTGTCTGTCCCGTTAAAGTCTCCCGGTTCGATAACCGCACCGTATCTGTTCTCTTTCCTGTCGATAGGATGTACTCCTTCGAAATCAGCACTCCTGAGCGCAGGTAAAGAGACATAATCGGTATCGGAAAATCCGTCCCTGTCGGCAGCAACTTCATCTATCACGTTCATGATACATTCGGACATGATGATATGTCCGGTATTCGAGGGATGATAAACATCATAAAAATAGCTGCTCTTGGCCAGTACCCTGCCTTCTGCCTTCGACAGATAGAACTGGGGCGTGACCGCACGCTTCACACTGGTCATGGGGAGTCCGTAATGCTCTCCTATAGGGATCAGGCGGTCTTCAAGATTGTAATCGTCCGCAAATACCGCGAAGATCAGTATAACTGCCGGATGAGAAGGAAGATTAAGTATAGTGCGCACCAAACCTTCGTAGCAATCGCCCTCGGTCTCATCTCCCGCATCATTTACCGCAAATTCCACTACCACAAGATCCGGGCTGTTCTTCCCGTATCCGAGCACATCGCGGTCAAATCTCACGATCCCGAGTTCCGATGGCGTTCCGCCGACGCCTGCCTTGATGTATGAGGCTTTACCGCCCTTCATGTATTTCTTTTCGAAACTTTCAAAGGTCTTCTTGGCATAGCACTCGGTATTGATCGGTGTAGCGCCGGCCCCCTGTGTGATCGAGCCTCCGATGAACGCAAGCGTCAGATCCTCTCCGGCTTCCGCGCATTCAATGAGTTTTTTCAGGCGGCTGCTGCTTCCCTTCGATACAAGCGACTTTTTGATCATGTCCCTGAATGCGGGCGACCCGGTATCGATCGGATCGGGTTCCTCAAAAGGCGGTGCCTTATATCCGTCATTAAGATATAATCTGACATTTACGGTTGCAAGAAATCCCGATTTCGCAAATTCAAACCTGATCTGTCCCGGGATGTCGTCATCGTCGCTCCAGTCGATCTCACTAAACGGTATCAGATATTCCGCTCCGTCCGCAGAGACCGTCTGTCTGATGTTCGTTCCGGTAACATAGGCGTCCGTCCTGCCGTACATTTGGAAAACAAAGTCGCAGGTATCCACTTCCCTGCACATGACCGACACACCCAATCCGTAGACCAGTTTTCTGAAAGAATCGGTCTTCCGAAGCATATCGAGCATTGTGGAATCGCTTACATTTCCGACAATTTTAGCAGAAGTCACCAGTCGCTCGTCATTTTCGTAGATAACGCAGCATCCCCGTCCTTCAGGCGCAGGTGCCGCTGATATCTGCTTATCCAGCATAATGTAGAAAAATTCCCGTTGTCTGACCGGGTCCTTAGGCGCAATAGGTCCCATATAAATCTCACCTTTCCTGCGGGATACATATCGATCCGTTGCCGTATCCCGAAGATGCATACTGTATTATGCACCACTCTGATAATAAATATAAAAAAAAGCGTATCTGCGCTCTAATCAATTAAAACGATGATATAACCGATTCTTGCGGAAAAACGGGCAGGCCTGCTCCCGCCCGGCCCGGTGACCGTTTACTCACCCCCCGGCTGCAGGCAGGCTTACCCCGGGACGAATTCTCTCATCACATAAAAACTCCCCGGCGGATGATCCCGCCGGGGCATATCTAAACTATAAATAACGCTCTTTACTTCATGACTATCAGCTCATATTCTCTCGTTCCCACGCCGATCTTCTCCGCATGCTCAAGTGTTTCAGCCCAG
>JAILIQ010000327.1 GCA_024695205.1 Lachnospiraceae bacterium | reverse complement strand
TTCTAAATTTATCCGGCTTTAATCCTCATCGTTAAGGACATACTGCGACTCGATAAAATCAGCCGTCTCATCAAGCCAGTTTCCTTCAAGCTCCTCAACGGCACCGTTGTCAAGCTTCTCGGCGATAACCGGAGTCATCGGGATATGTGCAAGAACGGTCAGACCGAACTTTTTGGCAACCTCTTCAACATGGCTGTCGCCGAATACATTGATCTTTTCCTTACAGGTAGGACATTCAACATAGCTGTAGTTTTCTACGAGTCCGATGATCGGAACATTCATCTCGTTGGCCATATTGACTGCCTTCGAAACGATAGTCGAAACAAGTGTCTGAGGACTTGTAACAACAACCACGCCGTCAACGGGGATCGACTGGAATACAGTCAGCGGAACATCGCCTGTTCCGGGCGGCATGTCAACAAACAGGAAATCGATGTCATCCCAGAAAACATCGGTCCAAAACTGCTTTACAACGCCTGCGATAACGGGACCTCTCCATATTACCGGAGAATCCTCGGTCTTAAGCATCATATTGATCGAAATGATACTTGTGCCCTTCGCTGTTTTAGCGGGAACGATTCCGAACTCGTTACCCATCGCTTTTTCATGAATGTTAAATGCAGCCGGGATCGAAGGTCCGGTGATATCCGCATCAAGAACACCGACCTTATATCCTTTTCTATTCATCAGGGTTGCAAGATACGAAGTAACAAAGCTCTTTCCTACGCCGCCCTTGCCGCTTATGACGCCGATAACCTTTCTTACCTTGCTGTTCTCGTTCAGTTTTTCCCTGAAATCTTCAAGATTAACCTTCTGACCCTCACGTGATGCGCAATTGGCCTCACAGGTCGAACAATCATGTGTACACTCTTCTGCCATTATCCGATATTCCTCCGAAATTGAATAATTTGCCTTTAAAAAGGCACTTTATGTATATTAACACATACTTTTGAAAAAAGCTATTTCTTTTTAAGTCCGTTTTATAAATTCATACTGGCATCTTCTGCAGGTGATCATAATCTTGCCCTTGCCGCGCGGAACACGCAGTTTCTGCCTGCATTTCGGACATTTGAAGACCTTGTAGGTGTCATCATAGCACTTTCCGGAGAAAGAATTGCATTTTGAACGAAACTTCTGCCCGCATCCGTCAGATCCGTCACCGGAAGCGTTTCCGCCCTGCTGGAATCTGTTAAAAAACCGTTTTATTTTCCCGGAAATGCATGCTTTAAAATTAAGATATCTGTTATTTTCCATACTTCTCTTATAAATATCTTTCGAAAAAACTCTGTAAAACGCGTAACTCCATATAGCAAGATCAAGTGTGAACAGGATCAGTGACCCGAACAACAGGTTTAACAGGGAAAAGATCATGACAGAATATATCAGAAACCTGCCCAAGGCGTCTATGCCGTAACGTCCCTGCATAAATCTGAAATATTTCTCTCTCATCTCCTTAGATCATCTCCTCAGACGATCATCAGTAAACCTATGTTTCTGATGAATCCCGATTTATAAAATCCGTTTTTCAGGATCAACCGTCGTTTTTCAAGCGGATCCGCCCATCCGAGTGCGATAAATTCCCGGATCGTTCTTTTTTCCGTCCGTCTCAAACGCCCCGCGTATGCCCGGTAAAATGCCGAACCCTGGGCGATCGTCTTTCTTATCCTTGTTCTGTTTTCCTCAATTCCCGCAATGCGGTCCTTTATGTAACCGTAAAATGATGTCTGGCCGACTTCATTGTTCCCATGCTGTCTGTACAGTATCGTCGGAACATCTATAAATTCTATCCTGCCGAAGGCAGATGCCGTAAGCGCCGCCCACCAGTCATGATAACGTATCCTTTTGTCAAATCCGTTCTTAAGGCTTTCCGCAATGATCCGGACAAGTGCCGCATTCATGAATGAAGTACATCCTATGCATCTGTTTTCCATTAAAAGCCCCGGAAACCTGATATCTGAAGTATTGAGCCTGTCGGCCTTAAAAAATGTTGTCCCCATTCTGTTAAGATCTTTATCAGTCATAACCGCGTCGGTAAATAAAAGGACAGGCATATCTTTGGAATACTTTTCCTCAAGCTCCTCCATCCGTTTTAAACATACCGTGATCCTGTTTTCAAGCCATACATCATCCTGATCGCAAAAGACATAATAGTCGGCGGGTGAATTAACAGCCGTATATCTTAAGCCTTCCAGGAAATTCCTTACGAAGCCCTTGTTAAACTTATTTTCAACAAGCTTTACCGTTTCCGGATATTCTTTTTCGAATCCGGAAACGATCCTTACCGTATCATCCGAGGAAACATCATCAAAAACGAACAGTTTAAGGTCGCTTCGCCCAAGCTCAAGTATTGACCTTATCTGATCGGAAATATATCTTTCTCCGTTATAAGCCGATAAAACAATATTTATCATGTCTTAAAATGTTTGCCGGCAAAATATCCCGCGTACTTGGCTGCACAGCTTAAGAACAGACCGGCAATTCCTTTGAAGTTTTTCTTTTTTATCAGATACCTTACAGCATAACTTAAGAACCTGATACCTTCATGTTCACTTGAAACACATCCGAAAACTTCGGGATGCTCCTTCTGTGAAGCTGCCAGATCCCTGCTTCTTTTAAACTTCAAGTCTAAAGGATCGTTGTGTGAATGGTAAACCACCGCATCGGCGACATATTCCACGGTATATCCGGCTTTCAGGGCATGAAAGGCAAATATACTGTCCTCATTAAACTTTAAGCTCCTGTCAAAACCGCCCACTTTATCGAATATATCATGCCTGTACATACAGCAGACATCCGAGCAGAAAAAGGCTTTGATCCCGATCTTTTCGATATCCGATGCCGTTTTGGAACGGCTTTTCAACGGATAATTGAACCTTCTGTAGATCTTCTCGATATCATCGGCATCACTGTATGCTGTCTGTCTTGCATAGGCACATGCGGCATCATTGTTGTCAAGAGCTTCATCCAGTTTCTCAAGCAGCCTGTCATCGTAAGGCACCGCATCCTGTGTGATCAGAAGGACTTTTTCATACGGCGAGCTCTCCGTCGCAAGCTGCCTCGTCCCTCCGTGCCTGAACTCGGAATGCCTTATGTATTCAATACCAACCTTCGGTATTCCCCGTGCAGAAGCCTTTATTCTATCCGCAATTCCGGATCCCTTAATATCATTTCCGCACTCATTTTCCGAAAGATCACCGTTATGCTCACTTTTCTCCGCGAAATCCCTGTCATCCAGTGTCAGAAACACTCTTACCGCCTCGGGCAGAAGCTTCCCGTCCGCAAGCCTTTTTAACGACCGGTACAGCTTATCATCCGGTTTATAAGCAAAATAAATGACTTCTATGCCGTTCCTGTACATGATCCCTCCGAGTTTTATCCGGCAGCATGCTTTATGGAATGAATTCATTATAGCATACATCCTCACACACAATGCTAAAATAACTCTTAAAAATTATTAAAGGACTGTTGCGGATTCCCACACCAGTCCCTGCTTTCGTTTATGTTTATTTACTGATCAGAAATCTTCTTCCGAGTACTCTTCCTCGGTATATTCTCCCTCATCATCGCCGTCGCCGTCAAAGAAATCCGAATTGATCTGGTCATTGATCTCTTTTTTGTTCTCAATGATGGTCTCAAGATGTATTCCTATAGCGTTTACAAGCTTTGAGGAAAGATCCTGTATATCCCTGTGCGATGCATCAAGTATGCCTTCGATCTCCGAAAGGATATCGCTTGAATAGTTAAGAACACCGGATCTTATCTGAGTCGCATATTCGTCGGCGTCATTTCTGATCTTGGTGCTTTCTGCCGTTGCGTTCTGGATAAGGTCATTGGCCTGCTTGTAGGCCTGCTGCATGATCTCGGTCTCATTTACCATCTGCTGAGCGCGCTCGCGTGCTTCTTCGATGATATCGGCCGCATCATCCTCAGCCTGCTTTATGATACTGTCCCTGTTAGCTATAACCTTCTGATATCTCTTGACTTCATCGGGCGTTCTGCGCTTAAGTTCATCGATCAGATCGAGCAGTTCATCCTTCTGGACAACGATCTTGGTCTGTGAAAATGCAGTAGGCTTGCAGTTTTCCACAAAATCGTAAATGCTGTCAATGATCTCTTCAATTCTTGTCGATGCCATTTGTATTACCTCCCTTATAACCTTTTGTGTTACCTTCCCTTTACCTCTTTGCATTTATTAAAAATATCGTCAATGATCTGAGGAGATACAAATGACGATATATCCCCACCGTAGCTGGCAACTTCTTTTACAATACTCGAACTTACGTAGGAATACTCTACATTCGTTGTAAAGAATACCGTATCGATATTCGGGTTTAATTTGTGGTTGATCTGTGCGATCTGAAGCTCGTACTCAAAATCCGTTATCGCACGAAGTCCCCTAACTATCATGCTTGCGCCGAGCTGCTCGCCGAAATCCACAGTCAGACCGTCAAAGCTCATCACTTCAACGTTCGGGATACCCGATGTACATTTTCTAATAAGCTCCATACGTTCTTCCACCGAAAACCAGGGCTTTTTGGCCTGATTGGGAAGAACACCGATCACAAGCCTGTCTACAAGCTTCGCAGATCTTGTGATTATATCAAGATGTCCGCGTGTGACCGGATCGAAAGTTCCGGGATATAAACCAGTTTTCATATGCTTCCTTTTCTTTTTTCAGTTAAATTAACCTGTCTTTAATCTGTGTTTTTTTACGCAGAAATACATGCTTGTTGGACCCGTATACCTTTTCGCGATATACGTCAAGCCCGCATTCTCCGGCATATTCAAAGTCTGTTGACGAGCTCGCTTCAACGATCACGATACCGTCCTCATTCAGTATATCACAAAATGCTTCCTGTTCAAGAACTGTTTTTTCCAATTCCCTGTCATAGGGCGGATCCATGAAAATAATGTCAAAATGCCGGTTTTCGTTTTTAAGCCTTCTGATCACCGATACCGCATCGGATCTAATCACTTCCGCGTTTTTTTCAAGCCGCGTAAATTTAAGGTTTGCGATCGTACAATCGGCCGAAGTCCGGCTCTCGTCGACAAATACGGCATTTTGAGCTCCCCTGCTCAGCGCTTCGATCCCGATCGCGCCGCTTCCGCAGAACAGGTCAAGAAACGAGCATCCGTAAATATCGGCACTGATGATATTGAATAAAGTTTCTTTTATCCTGTCTGTCGTGGGTCTTACCTCAAGCCCCTTCGGTGCGGTCAGTTTCTGACTTCTCGCGCTTCCCGCTATCACTCTCATTTAAGAAACCTCACAGCATTGATGAAGCATTTTCATCATTTAACGTTATCGACTTCGGATCAAGCTTTATTTCGGTACTGTCTTTCTGCCTGTCGAGAATGTCTTCAAAAACAAACATTTTGACAGGAGGACAGAACAGATTGCCCTGAATATAAGGACAGTCGTTTTTTATCAGGAACTGCCTTTGTTCCTCGTTCTCGACTCCTTCGCAGAATACACGCAGATTCAGTTTGTTTGCCATCTCCACGATACATGAGATAACTATCTTGTCTTTATACTCAAGCTTGTTTTTCATGAATTTACGATCGAGCATGATACCGTCGATATCAAATTTCATAAGTGTGTTCAGCGACGAAAATCCCGATCCGAATCCGTCGATAAATACCTTAAATCCGCGTTTTTTCAGACCGTCGATGACATCCTTAACTCCGATATAATCGGAAATATATATCTTCTCACTAAGCTCGAACTCGATATAATCCGGACTGATCCTGTATTTTTTGAGCAGACCGTCGATATATTCAAGCAGTTCAAGCGTATAAAAATGAACTATCGAAACATTAAGGCTGATCGGAACTACGGGCTTGTTGTTTTTAAGTCTTTCCGCAACAAAAGCAAAGACCCGGTCGTAAACATAATAGTCCATGTTGATGATGCAGCCGTTCTCTTCGAAAACATCGATAAATTCATCCGGCAGCAGCAGCTCCTTGTCCTTGTTCCATCTTACAAGCGCCTCTGCACTTACGATCGTCTTCGTATCCGTCGTACATATAGGCTGTAGCCTGATATCGAATTCACCGGTCTGCAGGGCCTTTTTCATCGACGAAACATAATCGGCCTTACGGTCCATGACTTCGGACATAAAAGGCTTATATGTTAGACATCTGCAGCAGTTGACGATATTTTCGTGTTTCGCAAACTTTCTCGCAAGGTTCGCATTGAAAAGAGCTTTCTCTATATCCCTTTCCCCGCTTACCATGCTGTAGATACCGCAGTTTACGATGATATTGCAGTCGAAGAACTGCTTTCTTATCTTTTCGAGGAGCTCATTGGCGGCATATTCAACCCTCTGCCGTACATGATCCATCGTCATGTTCTCTTCGACCTTGATGATCGTGTAAAAATTGTCCGAATAAGGTCTGCAGCAGGCAATGATCTTGTCCGAGACACTGTAGATATACTGTGCTATCTCAAAAAGGATATTGTTTCCGGATACATAGCCGTACTTTTCATTGATGAATTTGAAATTTGAAAAGTCTATGCTGATAAAATCAAGTCTCGAGCCTTCAAATCCGGTTTCTACGATACGGCGCAGATTGTCGTAAACATATTCGTATTTGAGAAGATGGGTAAGCGAATCAAATTCCGAATATTCTCTTGCCTCATTGTTCGCATGTTCAAGCTCCCTTACGGGGAACAGGTACATCAGCACCATCTTGGAAACCGATTTGAGTGTATTTATCTCATCTGCGATAAACATCCTGCGGTCATCGGTCTTATCCACAAAATCGATGTATCCACAGAAGACACCGTCCTTTACAAGCGGTATTCTCAGAAGCGATTTAACGCCTGCTGTCATAAGTCCCTTCGGCATATCAGGACTGCTCTCGAAGTATACAAAAACCTTAAGTTTGGCTTTTTCGTTTTCGTAAAGGACCTTTATATCGTCAAAATCCTGGTCTTCAAAACGTTTCTCAAGGTTCAGTATACTTCTGTTCTGGTCCGCGGACCATTCGTAGGTACATTTTATGGCACGGCTCGAAGAGCTGATGACTTCCTTTACGGAAATGTCCTGGAAGCAAAAATCGTTTCCGATCTTTTCGAACAGTTCCATAAGTATCAGCTCTACACTCTGGTTATCCTCAACCCTCTTAAACACATAATCAATCAATGTCTGATCATCTGTCATAGTTACATGTAAACCCCATATAGTTTTATATTCAGGATCTTAACGAGATCCCCTGCTCACTCAGCTTGTCGAGAACTTCCTTCACATATCCGTTAACATCATCGGTAAGCAATGTCTGCTCGTTCGAACCGTAATACAGTCTGATAGTCAGGCTGACTTTGCCTTCGGGCAGGGATGCGTCTTCAAATACGTCAACATAGCTGACGTCCTTAAGCATCTCATTGTTGAGCGAGCATACGGTATTTTTGATGCTCCCGAACGATGTATCCTTATCGGTCAGCAGAGACAGATCGATAGAAATACCGGGATATTTCGAAACTTCTTCAAATACAAGATCAGCACATGAAGTCTTTGCAAATGCATCCAGATCTATCTCACAGAATGCAGCCGCAAGTCTTTTGTCGATCTTGGCGGCAACCTTGGGATTCAGAACACTTATATAACCGATCTCGGTCCCGTCAAGCATGATGCGCGCGCTGTTCTTCGGATGAACGAAGCCGTATTCAACGGGCTTGTCCTGAACGAATTCGAAGTTCTTGTTTCTTGTGACTTTGGCAATATGGTCAACCGCTTTTTTAAGCTCGCCGATCACACTGTATTCATCTGCTTCGCGGCTTGCGATGATCATCGAGAAATACTTGTGTTCGTCTGCAAGATTATCTTCCCTGATTCCTTTTACGACTCTTGCGTCCTCAAATATCCTTACTTCGGGATATGAGTCGATATTCTTATTTACGAAATTGACAAGTGTAGGGATCATCGTGCTCCTGATATCCTCATTCTCACCTGTGAGCGAGTTGATGATCCTGATATATGACTCGGCCTCGATGCCAAGCTCCCTGTTGGCCTTATTGTCGTACCAGATATAGCTCTGTACTTCACTGAAGGCATATTTTGAAGCAAGAAGCTTCTTGATCGTATACTCGTCTTCTCTTGCGGGATCCTGTCTTACGGGAGTGAGCATGCTCGCGCAGCTCTTATACTCGAAATTGTCATATCCGTAAACACGTGTGATCTCCTCAATGATATCGGCCTTCATCGTAATATCCTTGGTCGCACGGTAGGAAGGAACCTGTACCTTAAAGCCTGCCTCGGTCTTTTCTATCTCAAATCCGAGTCTTGTGAGCGTATCGGCTATCTCTTCCTCACTGATATCGATTCCGGTATATTTATCGACATATGCCTTGTCGAAAAGGATCTCAACATGGTCAAAATGCTTTTTGTAAACATCGGTAACACTTGACGATACGACCGCTTCATTATCTATGTCATGAAGAAGCTTGATAAACCTTGCGATAGCCGGAACGGTCATCTCGGGATCAAGAGTCTTCTCGTATCTTGCGCTGGCTTCGGTACGCATACCGAGTCTTGCAGCTCCCTTTCTGACTGTAGCCGCATCAAAGTTGGCTGATTCAAGCAGTAAGGTATCGGTATCTTCTTCGATCTCAGACAAAAGACCTCCCATGATACCGGCAAGAGCAACAGGCTCTTTTTCGTTGCAGATCATCATGATGCCGGGTTCAACGGTCCTCATTGAGGAATCGAGTGTCTGGAATTCCACGGGAGAATCAAATACCTTTACGCGAATCTCCTGGACTTTTGCATTGTCAAACGCATGCATCGGCTGTCCGAGTTCCATTGCAAGATAATTCGTAAGGTCCGCAAGCAGATTGATCGGACGCTGTCCGCAGTACTGAAGCCTTACCTTCATCCACAGCGGGGAAACGTTTTTCTTTACATTTCTGACAGTGATGCAGGAATATCTGTAGCACAGATCCGTCTCAACCTTCACGTCAATTCCGGGAAGTGAGGCGTACTGCTTAAGATCCTCTACGTCAAGCTCTTTTAAAGGACGCTTTGTAAGACATGAGATCTCTCTTGCTATCCCGTAATGGCCCCACAGATCGGGACGGTTCGTAAGTGATTTGTTGTCAACTTCAAATACCGTATCCTCAAGAGGGATAAAGCTCTTTATATCGGTTCCGACAGCCACATCAAGATCATTCAGTATCATGATGCCGCTGTGATCCTCGCTGATCCCGAGCTCCTTTTCCGAGCAGCACATACCGCAGCTTGTGTATCCTGCGATCTGAGCCTCATTGATGGGATTGCCGCAAACGCTTCCTCCGGCTTTTGCAAATGCCACAAGGGCACCTTCAAATACATTCGGAGCGCCGCATACTACGTCAACAACCTCGGTACCGTTGTCAACCTTGAGAAGATGCAGCTTTTTCGAATTCGGATGCGCCTCAACCGAAAGTATCTTGCCTACTACGACATTGTAAGTGTCTTTGCCGAATTCGTATATATCCTCAACCTCTGCGGTCGAAAGTGTAAATCTGTTGATCAGTGACTTTATATCAACCCCGGAAAGATCAACGAAATCCGAGATCCAGTTCATCGAAATAAACATTTCCAATCCTCCTTTAGCTCACAAACTGTTTCAGAGCTTTTAAGTTACCGCTGTTGAGTACTCTGATGTCCGTGATCTCATACTTCATCATCGCAAGTCTTGTAAGACCGAGGCCGAACGCGAAGCCCGTATATTTGTCGTGATCGATGCCGCCCATCTTTAATACGTTCGGATGTATCATTCCGCAGGGAAGCAGTTCAAGCCAGCCTGAATTCTTACAGGTCGGGCATCCTTCGCCTCCGCAGATAAGGCAGTTGATATCAAGCTCAAATCCGGGCTCCACAAACGGGAAGAAGCCGGGACGAAGCCTTACCTTGACATCACGCTCGAAAACTTCGCTCAAAAGGACCTTCATGAAGTAGATAAGATTGGAAATGGAAATATCCTCTCCGATCATCATGCCTTCCATCTGCCAGAAGGTATTCTCGTGGCATGCGTCGATATTCTCATTTCTGAAGCACCTTCCGGGGAACAGGACCTTAAGCGGCGGCTCGCCTTTTTTGGGTGCCCCGTACTTGCGCATGATATAGTTCTGGGCAGCCGAGGTGTGAGTCTTAAGGAGCTGTCCGTTGCTCAGATAATATGTATCCTGCATATCTCTTGCCGGATGGTTCTTCGGGATATTTACAGCTTCAAAATTGTTATATTCGGTCTGGATCTCGATCCCGTCCTCGATGATGAAGCCCATCGACTTAAATATCTCTTCGATCCTTCTCTGTACGAGAGTGATCGGATGAAGACTTCCTTCGGGCTGGGATGAGGGAACGGTGAAATCAAACTTTCTTGCCTGCTCGATCTGCTTCTCGATCTGGGCGTTCATCATCTTATCGGCAAAGCTTCTGATGGCCGAATCGATATTGTCCTTAAGGACATTGATCTCCTTTCCGAATTCCTTCCTCGCTTCGTTGTCCATGTTCTTAAGTTCTTTCATGGAATCCGTGACAGCACCTTTTTTTCCGAGGAATGCGACTCTGAGTTTTTCAAGTTCATCATTGTCGCTTACCTTCGCAAGTGCCTCATCAAATGCTTTCCTGAGTTTTTCGATACTTTCAAGCATTATATGCTTACCTCCATTTTCCTTGTAACGTTTTTTATCCGAAAAAAACACTATCTTGTATTGTAACACACTTGATCTGTGATGTCGAGATTATC
>JAILIQ010000326.1 GCA_024695205.1 Lachnospiraceae bacterium | reverse complement strand
TGCAGCTCCGGCATTCCCTTCCGAGAATGCCACGCAACCTACCCGAAGGCGCGACGGGCCGCCGCATGTGCCTTCTGCTTGGTCTTGCTTCGAGTGGGGTTTGCACAGCGTACTCCGTTACCGGAGCACCGGTGGTCTCTTACACCGCCATTCCACCCTTACTGCCCGAAGGCAGCGGTATCATTTCTGTTGCACTTTCCTTAGGGTTACCCCCACCGGACGTTATCCGGCACCCTGCCCTGTGAAGCCCGGACTTTCCTCACGGGATCATTTTTCAATCCCGCGCGACCGTATACGCGGCGAAGTTTATACTTGTGTCAGTGGTTCGCATCTTCCGTACACAATACCGATCCGTAAGCGGATCCGGGGTTTTTATCATGTACACCGGGAATGTAACACCAGCTATGGATCACACGGGGAAAAGGCTTCCGCCGATAAACTCTCTTACTATCGAATTCTTCGGTATATCCTCACTTGAGATCCCCAGGAAATAATCGAGGAATTTCAGCAGCCTCTTGGCTTCCATATACGAAGGATCATTTTCCGGAATACCGAAAAGCAACGGCTCGGCAAACTGCTTAAGAACCGCAAGCTCATATACGAGCGCCGAATTGAACATAACATCCGCGCCCTCCTGGAACGGGAAGATATTCTCCTCTTCGCCCCTTCTTACGGAAGGCCACATTGCAATGGTATCCTTGGCCAGTGTGCCTCTTGTGCGCGCATCCCTGACCATACGGCGGATCAGACGTCCGTCTGTGGTAGGCATGCGGTTATGCTCGTCAATATTCAGCTGCGTAAGAGCGCTGATATATATCCTGAACTTGCTCTCGATCGGAAGCGAATAGCTCAGCTTGTCATTAAGACCGTGGATCCCCTCGATAACAAGAATGTCGTCGGGACCGAGCTGCAGGGTATTTCCCTTATACTCACGCTTGCCGGTCTTAAAATTGAAGGTAGGCAGTTCAACGCATTCTCCCTTAAGCAGGCGCGTCATGTCCTTATTAAAGCCCTCAACGTCGATCGCTTCGAGTATCTCAAAATTGTAATTACCGTCCTCGTCCTTCGGCGTATCCTCCCTGTTCTTGAAATAATTGTCAAGAGCGATGGGGTGCGGCTTCATTCCGAGTGTCATCAGCTGGATCGAAAGCCTGTGTGAGAATGTGGTCTTTCCCGAAGATGAAGGCCCTGCGATCATCGCAAATTTGACATCTCCTCTTTCCTTGATCTTCTCTGCGATATCTGCGATCTTCTTTTCCTGGAAAGCCTCCTGAACAAGGATCATGTCACTGATGCTGCCTGTAGTGACTGCGGTATTAAGATCGCCTACCGTGGCAAGGCCTATGCTCTCGCCCCAGGCGTTGGCCGCATGCTGTGTCGCAAACAGCTTCGGACGGTCTTCATACGGCTTTACGGTCTCAGGCTCCTTGCGGCCCGGGAGCAGCATAAGGAATCCGTCGGAATAAAGCTGAAGGTCAAAATATTTTAATATACCGGTTGATGCAGGCATGTATCCGTAGAAATAATCCACATAGCCGTCAAGTTCATAAACATTCGTATTGGAAACACGTCTGAATTTGAACAGCTTCTCCTTATCCGCCATTCCGGAGTCCGCAAACAGATCTCTCGCATCAACGGTACGCATCGAACTCTTCTCGATCGGGAGGTCCAGCTCTACCATTCTCTTCATGTCAGCCTTAACGTCGGCAAGGATCGCGTCCGTCAGTGTGATCTTCGAGAAGAAAGTGCAGAACAGAGCTGTTCCGAGTGTGTGTTCCACGGTGATCTTATCGATCTGTCCGGGTTCGAGCACATTCGAAAATGCCTTCAGCATAAGAAGGATCATTCCGCGATTGTATGTTGCGATACCCGGAGTCTCCGCTACAGTAACGAATTTCAGTTCACAATCATGCGATACCTTTTTGGAAAGCTCGGCAAGCTCACCGTCAACCATAGCGAGGATGATCGCATGTTCGTAGTCCTTCTGAAACTCCCCGGCTATCTCCTTGAATGTGGTATCTGCCGAATACTCGAGTTCCAGTCCGTTGATCTTTACCTTGTAGTTATCCATCTCTGCTGTAATACCCCCTGTCATCTCCGCAATATTTTTAAAATAAGCCAGCTTCTCTCGTGCCTCGGCACTTGAGCTTCCGGTTATCTGCGCAAGCTTCCTGCATGCTTTTATGTGCGTATCGTGCAGATACTTTCTCATGAGCATGCTGTCCCGCGCAAGCAGGACCGGTCCGAAATGAAGTTGTGCTTCATTTTGAACCACTGACCCCGTCCCCATGGTGCAAAAAGGTTCGGCCTTCATCGCAAAATAATACTTGCCGTCCTCGCAACACATATCTTCGTCGGTAATACGGTAGCCGTTGTCATACAGCCATTTTCTCACCTCGTAAATATGTGACTGGGGCTGGAGCACCAGAACAGGCTTATTTTCTTTCAAATGACCGTTTGATCCGAGTCCGCGCTCCAGGATATCCTTCATCACAACACCGCCCATACCGGCTATGATCACATATCCCGCTTCACCCGGTCTTAATGCGTCAAGCCCGTTCGAAAGCCTGAGCTCGACCTTATCCATACAACCGTACAGTTTAAGGTTCGCGGCCGCTTTTTCAAGCGGACCGCTCCTTAGATCCATTGCAATGCATCTTTTAACAGTACCGTCACATATCAGCCTGATATCGGTATGCGCATGATCGCAGCCTACATCGGCGATACAATCGGTCCTGCCGATCATGCGCACAGACATATTAAGACGCTGTGACAGCCTGATCACATCATTGTTTCCCGTTACTCTGTCCATAAGCCGTATCAGCCCTTAACCTGTAACTTTGAGTCCGTTTATCAGACATCCTCAAGGAAATCCTTGAGTTTCTTGCTGCGGCTGGGATGGCGCAGCTTTCTGAGCGCTTTTGCCTCGATCTGTCTTATTCTTTCACGGGTTACGTTGAATTCCTTGCCAACTTCTTCAAGTGTACGTGTTCTTCCGTCATCAAGACCGAAACGCAGACGCAGTACCTTCTGCTCACGGTCTGTAAGCGTCTGAAGTACCTTTAACAGCTCTTCACGCAGTATCGTGGCCGAAGCTGCTTCTGCCGGCACCGGAACCTTCT
>JAILIQ010000283.1 GCA_024695205.1 Lachnospiraceae bacterium | reverse complement strand
GTGTATCCGAAACAGTTATGATACGTGAATTAGCCTGGAAACCACGCTGTGTTGTGATCATCTGTGTAAACTCGCTTGAAAGATCCACATTGGACATCTCAAGAACACCGGTGTTCATCTTGCCGCCGGATACCGAAACATCTTCACCGATACCGTTGAATTCGCCCGAGTTCATGGTCGTTGCAAAAAGATTGTTGCCCACTGCCTCAAGACCTGCGGGGTTTGCAAACGAAGCAACCGCGATCTGGCAGAGAAGCTTGGTGTCACCGTTGTCGTAAGAGCCGTAGATACGTCCGGAAGTATCAACGCTGATACCTGTCATATTGCCCTTGGGCTTGCCTGCGCCGCTGCCGTCGGCAAGAGAGCCTCTGTTACAGGTAAATGCGGACGAACCGCTGCTTGCGTACATTGTCATTGCTGAGAAATCAACATCGATCATCGTAAAAGGCGAAGGATCTGCCTGTACCATGAAGCTGAGGCTCTTACCGCCTTCATCCGCGCCAACCTGCGAGAATTTACCGGTTGATGCGTTGAAGATAAGGTCAACGCCTTCCATTTCGATATTTACATTACCTTCTTCATCAACTTCCGCAGAATGCTCGTCGCCGTCCGCGCCGAAAATGAAGGAAGTGATCTGTGAAGCTGAATAAGTTATGCTTCCGTCATCCTCTTCGGTCTTTGTGACAAATATCGATTCGCCCTTGGAATCAAGGATATCGGTGATACTTACTTTATATGCGTTGGTGGCTTCATCCGACTGTCTGATCTTCATGACAGCCATGTAGCTCTGTCCGAGATTGTCATAGAAAGACATTGTGGTAGTCTTGCCGGTCTCGGTGGTAAGCTGGGTATCCTTGTAGTCGATATTGCCCGACATATACTCGTTCTGGGTCGGAGCAGGCTCAACAAACTGGGTGTCGGGAGCCATTACGCGAAGTTCGGAAACGGTATCTGCAACGCACTGTTTGGGATCGTTGGGGTCAACCTGCCAGCCCATTACCTTGCATCCCGATGAATTACACAGAACACCGTTGGCATCGACCTTAAAAGCGCCCGCCTTCGTGAAATAATTGTTTACACCGTTATTTACAACGAAGAACTGGTCGCCCTCGATCATGATATCAAGCGCATTGTCTGTTCTCTGTGATCCGCCGGAAACGGCTACAGTGGTCGAGATCTCAGCAACACTCGAACCAAGACCTATCTGCTTGGCATTGGTACCGGCCTTGCCCGTATTGGGGTTGGGTCCCGATGCATTGCTGCTTGTCTGATAAAGGATATCCGAGAAGTTTACCTGTGAAGCCTTGAAGCCCACGGTATTTACGTTAGAAATGTTGTTACCGATTACATCCATCTTAGTCTGGTGTACTTTAAGGCCCGAAACACCAGAATACAAAGAACGCATCATAATATTTTACCTCCATGGATTTACGAAACCCTAACGGCCTCTGGCAGTCAGCCGTCATCGCCTCCATAAGGTCCGGCGATACAAGTTTCATTGATATTTTGTTGTAAATGCTTAAAGCTCAGTTCTTATGCGATCACGGCACCGTCTATGTTGGTAAAGATCTTGTCCTCACCCTCTCCTATTGCCGTAATAACCGTTTTGTTGCTTGTGTTGACGATAAATGCGAGATCATCAACCATTACAAGTGATTCCCTTATTCCCTTTGCTCCGGCTCTCATTGCTCCGCTTTCAAGCCTTTCGCGCTGATCATCCGAAAGATCTATGCTCCTCGACTGCATCCTCATATTGGCATGCTTCGAAAATTTCAGACCGGCATCTTCCGAAACCCTGGAATTCAGTATCTCTTCAAAGCTTCTGCCCTGGATCCTGAATGCTTCCTGGTTTTTGGTCTCGTTCTGCCTTCCGATCTTATCGGTCATCTGCTGAATAGAGGGAAATGTATTAATGATATTGGCAGGCATCCATTCCTCCTATCCGTCCGGTTCAAGCTCCGGACCAATCTTTGATCTTTACAGCTGTAATATATTTCGGACGAAGTATCATAAAACTTAACAGTAAAATCAGATTTCGGAATTAAATACCGAAATATTTACCTTGTCGCTTACCGTTGTATAGATCGAATTATTGAAAATGATCGAAACCGGATAGCTTCCGTTTTCAAATCCCTGCAAAGCCTGACCGTCTATCGTGATCGTATCGTCCCTGTAGCTTAAGTATTTTCCGTCAAGTGTCGTTCCTCCGACAACAACGGCTACTTCCGATGCCTTCATGTCTTCCTTGCCGAAGTCGACCCTGATCTCCATGTCTTCAGGATCCTTGGCATTGTAGTTAAAGCTGTATGCCGAATCGATCCGCGGTATATTCTGCTTGGCGATGAATTCATTGTCTGCCACCATGCAGAGCTTGTCGTAATCGTAAACCGTACCGTTTACCGAAAGCTGAAGCTTCTTGCCGAGCATATTCACATAATCCACGGTTCCTTCGGGATATGTTGTCTTGCCTGCCGCATCGGTGATCTTAAATGTTACGTATTTGCCGACAAGTGAAAATGCCTGTGATTTTTCGGATTCTCCCGAAAGGTTCTGCAGCTGCTCAAGCTGTGAGAACTGTGCAAGCTGTGAAATGTATTCGGTATTGTCGCTCGGATTAAGCGGATCCTGATACTGCATCTGTGCTACAAGAAGCTGTAAGAACGCATCCTTACCGAGTTCAGAGCTTCCTCTTGTCGTGGCCTTTTTTGTCTCGGCCGAAGCGTTGTATTCAAGGATTCCGTTGACTACCGGTGCCGTAATACCTGTTTTGTTATCTGCCATTCTTAACCTCCGCTGTCAAAGAACTTTTTGCTCTTTCGACTGATTCCCGGAATGTAGGGTTTTAAGCCGTATAGCTGACTGTGCTTCCGTTTTGTTCCATTACTTCCTGTTCAAGTTTTTCACGTTCAAGTGTTTCGGCAACCGACTCCTCAGCGCCTGCAGCCTGTGAACGTCCTGTCCTTCCGACTCTCCCGTTGGCTTCGGGATGTTCTCTTGCCTCACTCTCGGCGTTTCTGCTGTCCGAAAATGAAAAGCTCGAAACCGTGACCTCGATCGCTTCAACTCTTACGCCCTGTGCTTCGATATTGTCCTTCAGTATCTGAAGCTGGCTTTCGATAGCTGCCCTTGCGGTATCGTTCTCTGCCGTGATCTGGGCTGTCATAACTCCGTCCCTCGACTGGATGTTTAGACTTACGTGGCCTAAATTCTCGGGATTCAGGTTCATCTCAAGCGATGTGCTCTCTGCCGAGATATTTACCCTGATCGCATCGACCACCTGATATACGATATCCCTTACCGTAACTCCTTCGGCAACCGGCATGTCTATATCGGTAACCTGAATTGCGTTTTCAAGGCCCTGTATAAAGCTCTGTGCCGGAGTAAGAGGTGTTCTTGCATCCCTCTGTTCGGTCTTTGCCGCCGACTGTGTCCTGCTGCCTTCTGCGGTACTTTCACTGCCTGTGCCCGTACCTGTCTGCGTATCGGATGTTTCAGCCTTATTCCCGGCCTCGACAACCGATCTGTCAACATTGACTTCCACGGTAAAAGGTTCATCGTTCTGTGCCCTGACAACGGGTCCGGCTTCTTCGGGTTTATCCTGTACTACCAGCTTTCCGTTCTCGTCGAAAACAAATTCCGAGAGGATCTCTTCAACGCTTCCCGTCCCGACCGGTCCGATAAACTCCGCAAACATATCACTCTGCATGATATCCTCGAACTGCTGCAGATCGATGCCCGCTTCATCAAGCACTGACTGTACGAATTCGTTGATCCTGTTGAACAGATCGTATGCATCGCTGTTGACCAGCAGATCCGATGTGTCATTCAGGCCTTCGAAGGTTACTACGGTAAGCTGAATACTTGTTACGGTAAACATCTCGGAAGGCTCGATGCCGAGCTGTTCATAGCTTCCCATGAGGTTTTCCGTGGTTGTCTCAAGTATCTGTGCAATACCGATCATCATCGTGTTCAGTATTTCGAGTGCCTTGACACAGTCATCAAGCTCTTTTGCATCTGCGTTCAGTCCACCTTCGTTCTGAACCTGCTGTGTCTGCTGGCTCTGCTGAGTATTTTGCAGATCCTTGCCGTTGCCGGTCTCTTCTACCTGAGCTTTTGTTTCGTCCGGTGCATCCGCCTTTACTTCCTGCGACTGCCCGTTTTTCTCAATTGCCGTCCGCGTCTGGACGGCGTCGGTACCTTTTGCCGATACCGGAGTTGCTTCCTTACCCGTTTCGATCCTTGTCAGCTTCAGGTCGGTGTAGGTTCTGGTATTGCCCTGTGATGCCTGCGCGGTGAGCTTCCCGCTGAGCATCTTTGAGAAATCCTGCCCCTTGGTCACCGTGACCTGACTCATTGAAACCGAAACAAAGGAAGATGTTTGCGCCCCCAAAGAGGCTGCGTTAATTCCAACAGATGTCATCCATTGTCCTCCTTTTTTTGTATTTCAGAGTATATATCGGCAGGAAACAGCTCTTTATGAATATTAATTTAGATTTATTTTTTTGAATTTTTCCCGTTCGGACTTTCTTTTATCCCGTTCAGTTCCTGTTGAAGCCTGCGGCACTTTCTTTTATCCCGGTCAGTTCCTGTTGAAGCCGGCTGGACTTGCTTTTATCCCGGTCAGTTCCTGTTGAGGCCTGCCTGGATCTTTTTATACCACGCCTCGTCCATGTCATGCATCGTCTGAAGGAGTCGCGCCACAAACAGCTGGTCCATCTTGTTCATGATCTCCGTAGCTTCGGCAGTTTTCATGCACAGCAGTATCTTACAGGTATATTCAAGGTCGGCGGTCATTTCCTCGAGAACCTTTGCGGCGTTGCCGGGCTTCATGTTCTTTAACAGATCGGCCTTCTGTTTGATCGCATCGTCGTACTGAAGCTGCTCAACGACCTGTCTGTATATTTCCTCGGCAGTCTCGGGGTTGATCTCCTCATAGAATTTCTTGTATTCCTCAATATCCGGAGCCCGGTCATTGTATACGACATTCACGTCGAAACGCTTTACCCGCTCTTCAAACGCTTCGTATTCGTCTTCAAATACCTTCAGTCTGTCGATCTCGGCGCGAAGCTCAAGTATTTTCTTCGCGTATTCGCCATTGGTATTTTCAAGCCTGTCGATCTCATTTTCAAGATCCTTGATATATTCGACGGCTTCCTCGATGCTCTTGTACGGGTATTCGTCAAAGAAATGCGCATACTCGTCCTCGCCCTGATATCCGGGCAGTATCATCTTCAGACCCGGCACATCCTTAATAAGCGGAGTGAGCGCGGTACCGACGCCTCCGACATCCATTTTTATCAGCAATGCAAATATCGCAAGCCATACCAGTATGATCAGGATCACAATCAGACCCGTTCCGAGTTTCGCTCCGAAACCTTCGCCTTTTTCCCGGTTCTCGGCTTCGGCTTCAGCATTCTTGTCCTTCTTTGCCATTAGATATCAATTCCTCCCGATATTGCTCGTTTGACCCCGTATATCGTAAATACCGGTTCAGTCATTTTTTTCTCCAGAAGTGTATCTGTAGCTTACAAGCTCATCGACCGTCTTACGTTCTTCCGCGTCGATCTCCTTCAGATATTCTTCAAATTTCTTTTCCCTGAGCTTTTCTATGGTCTTACGCTCCTGTACGACCTT
>JAILIQ010000195.1 GCA_024695205.1 Lachnospiraceae bacterium | reverse complement strand
GTATCCGGCAGCGAGGGTTACGGCTGTCGATTACTCTGAGGTTTCTGTGGGAAAAGCTAAAGCGTACAATGCCGAGGCAATAAAAAACGGAAGGTGTACGGTGCAGCAGGGGGATGTATCGGCTTTGACATTATCCGAAGACAATTACGATCTTGCCACCGCATTTGAAACGATCTATTTCTGGCCGGGACTTGAAAAGTGCTTTGCACAGGTCGCCAAAGTTTTGAAACCGGGTGGAATTTTTATGATCGTAAATGAGTCTGACGGGACCGATGAGACGAGCCTTAAATATGAAAAGATCATTGAAGGCATGAAGTGCCATAGGCCTGAAGAAATTGAGGCAGCGCTTAAGAGTGCAGGATTTTCAAAGGTTAAGTCCGATCATCATCCAAGCAAACCATGGATAACGGTGATCGCGAAGAAGTGATTTTTCAAAGATCAAATCTGATCATTATTCGAACAAATCATGGATAACGATGATTGCTAAGATACAGGACAACGATTATAATACTGAATGACAGGCAATTTGGCGATCGACAAATAAACAAGAATGGCAAGAGAGGTGATCTGGAACGGGCAGAGATCATTTGGCAGGAGTGTAGTTTTATGCAGAAATATCACATAGAAAAGAATACCGTACAGGAGACATTGATAATACCTCTTTATGGACGGAAGGTATGTTCGGACCGTTTTCCCGAACTTTTCAAAGACCCGGAGGCCGAGCGGATCTGTAACATGCTCGACTATGATTTTGAGGAAAAAGGCAAGCGGATGGAATCCGGAGTAGGTCTGTTCGGAGCACTTGAAGTGGCACAAAGACAGTATGATATCGCCTGTGAGGTCAGAGATTATTTGAAAAAACACCCAAAGGCAGCTGTTGTGAATCTCGGCTGCGGCCTCGATGATACTTTTCGTAAATGTGATAACGGAGCCTGCAGAGGTTACAACATTGATATGCCCGATGTAATTGCAGTACGTAATGAACTGCTGCCCGCAGGAGACAGGGAAGAGAATCTTGGCTCTGATCTAAATGACGAGAGCTGGATGAATGAGATCGCGGCTGGTAACGGAGCGATATTTTATGCGACCGGAGTTTTCTATTATTTCAAAACCGAGGATGTAAGGATGCTGTTCAGTAAACTTGCAAAGCGTTTTCCGGGAGCAGTGCTTGTTTTTGATGCCTGTAACCGCCGCGGAGCAAAGATGATGACAAAAACATGGTTAAAAGAGGCCGGCATAAGCGATGTAAAGGCGTTCTTTTCTCTTGAGAGTGCACATGAACTGGAAGGCTGGAGCAATAATTTTGCAAAGGTTTCATCGAAAAGCTATATGAGGGGCTACAGGGATATTTACGATAATGTCGGGATGCTTCACAAACTGATGATAAAATTCTGTGATAAGCTGGTTAAGATGATAATAGTGAAGATAGAGTTCAAAGACAGGTAAGCACAAGACAGAGCTTTGTTTTGTTTTGAGAGTCACAAGACAGGGGACCGTCCCCCTGTCTTTTTACTTGACAAAGCTATGAACATAGACGTATAATGTTCATAGCTTTTGAAACGAATTACAAAAAAATCTGAATAGTTACATCAGGGAGATCATATGGGAAAACCTTTTTCAGACAAAGAACGTGAGGAAATAAGAGAAAAGCTTAGAAGAGCCGGGCTTAAGGTGTTGGCTGAAACCGGAATAAAGGATATTGCGATAAGGGATGTGACGAAGCAGGCCGGAATCGCACAGGGTGGTTTTTACACATTTTACAAGGATAAGGACGAGTTTGTGCTGGATCTGATGCTGCTGAGGGTAAGGGAGAAGACGGAACTAATGTATAAAAATCGTGAAAAAACAGCAAAAGATCCTAAGGGCTTTCTAGTCGATCTGTTTTACAAAGAGGGAATGCATCTGAAAGAAAACAGGGCATTTAACAATAATGATGGTGCAACACTTGCGTTCTGGGAAAGAGTTTCGCAGAGTGGTGAGGACAGAATAGGTGATACATATCTGGACTTTCTATCGAAGATGATCGCTTACTGGGAAGAGCTTGGATTTACGATCGAGTGCGACAGCAGAGGATTGCTGAATGCGGGTTCGGCGGCAGGTATACTGTTCTCCAACTCACATATGATAGAGAAGGATTATTTTGAGGTTATTTACAGAACATTTTGCGAGGCTCAGGTTGATCGATTTTTCAGGGTTAGGACTGCGTAACTGTAGAAAAGGCAATAACGATGCATTAGATTTTTCGAAAATTCCAATATGATGATCAGCTTGCCGAAATGTAACAAAGCAGAGTATTCAGATGCTGATCATGTTGTAAAACGGAGAAAGGTATGAGCGAAGACGAAAAAAGAGAAGAACGAATAAGAAAACTGACCACTTCCGATCTGTATCCGCTGATCGTGAAGATGGCGATCCCTTCGATGATCGGCATGATGGTGGCTACCGTTTATAACATGACTGATACCTTCTGGGTTGGAAAGCTTGATAATGAAGCATACACAGCCAGTGTCGGCGTAGTGTTTGCTTTTGTATCGGTCATACAGGCTATAGGTTTCTGGTTCGGATACGGATCGGGAAATTACATATCAAGGATGCTTGGCAAAAAGGATTACAAAGAGGCTGAACGGATGGCCGCAATAGGCGTATTTGTTGCGGTCATCACTGGAATGGTGATCCTGACAACCGGTTTATTATTTATAAATCCACTGATCAGTTTACTTGGCGGTAAAACATCACCTGAGCTTGCCACAGCGACTGAAAGTTACTTAAAGATCACGATCTGCACAGTACCATTCATGCTGTTCTCAAATGTCATCTACAATCAGCTGAGGCTTTCCGGAGCTGCGAAGAGCAGCCTGATCGGTTTGTTGGTCGGAATGCTCATAAATATGGTACTCGATCCGATATTTATACTCAAATTCAACATGGGAGTGGCAGGGGCTGCTTATGCAAGTCTCGCAGGACAGGCAGTTGGATGTATTATGCTTTATAAGCAAACAGGCCGGAACGGAAATGTTGCGATAAGAAAAGAGTATTTCAAACCTGATCTGTATCACGTCAAAGAGATACTGGCAGGCGGAGCTCCGAACTTCTGCAGACAGGGCATTACAAGCATTTCATCCGTAGTCCTGAATAATATTGCCGGTATATACGGGGTATCTGTTATTGCGGCTGTTACGGTATCACAGAGAGTAGCATATATAGCTTATGCACTGGTGATCGGTTTCGGTCAGGGCTTTCAGCCGGTATGCGCCATTAATTACGGGGCGGGAAAGCTTGACAGGGTAAGGAAGGCGTTTAAGCTCACATGGATAACCGTGACGGGATTTCTTGTTGTTGCTGCACCGATCCTGTTGATATTTGCTGATACACTGACAGGAGCATTTGCCTCGCAACAGGA
>JAILIQ010000185.1 GCA_024695205.1 Lachnospiraceae bacterium | reverse complement strand
TCATTAACGGTCTTGGATGTATCAAGAGCCCAGGGCTCAGCAAGGAATGCGTCAATATCGGCTGCCTTGGTAGTGGCTGCCTGAGCAACGACCTGCTTAACATAGGTGCGGAATTTTTCGTTCTTGGCAACGAAGTCGGTCTCGGAGTTAACCTCTACCACTGCCGCTACCTTGCGGTCTTCACTTACAAATGTATCACAAACGCCCTCTGCCGCAATACGGCTGGCCTTCTTCTCTGCCGCAGCAAGTCCCTTCTTGCGAAGATACTCTATAGCAGCATCATAATCTCCGTTAGTCTCGGCAAGAGCCTTCTTGCAGTCCATCATACCTGCGCCGGTCATCTCGCGTAATTCTTTTACCATAGCCGCAGTAATCTCTGCCATGTTAGTTTCCTCCTGAATTAAATTATTTAAAAGGCTTATGCCTCTGCTGCTTCCTCTGTTTCAGCCTCTTTTGCCTCTGCCTCACTGCTTACCACGGCATCAGCGCCCTGATTGGCCTCGATAACGGCGTCAGCCATCTTGGCAACTATAAGCTTAACGGCACGGATAGCGTCATCGTTACCGGGGATCACATAGTCAAGTTCCTCGGGATCACAGTTGGTATCGGCAATACCGATAAGCGGGATACCCAGCTTGTGAGCTTCCTGTACGCAGATTCTCTCCTTCTTGGGATCTACTACAAAGATCGCATCCGGGATACCCTTCATTTCCTTAATACCGGAAAGGTTCTTCTCTAATTTCTCCCACTCCTTACGAAGCTGGATAACTTCCTTCTTGGGCAGAACATCAAAGGTCCCGTCCTCAGACATCTTTTCGATTTCTTTAAGCCTGGTCACTCTGGTCTTAATGGTCTTAAAGTTGGTCAGCATACCGCCGAGCCATCTCTCATTGACATAGAACATACCGCAGCGCTCAGCCTCGCTCTTAATAGCGTCCTGAGCCTGTTTCTTGGTACCTACGAACAGGATCTTGCCGCCATCGGCTACGATATCCTTGATCGCAAAGTAAGCTTCATCAACCTTGCCTACTGATTTCTGCAGATCGATGATGTAGATGCCGTTCCTCTCTGTGTAGATGTAGGGAGCCATCTTGGGGTTCCAGCGTCTTGTCTGATGTCCGAAATGAACACCTGCTTCAAGGAGCTGTTTCATTGAAATAACACTCATTTTCTTTTCCTCCTGTTGGTTGAGATCTTCCGCGTGCACCTTTCAAGCAGACCGACGTAATCAACGCACCGGGTCCGTTAAAATGCCGCGTGAATAATAAATATCAGGTTGCACACCCGCGCAACCTGATAGATTCTAACATAATTATTTTTGATTTGCAAGCAGTTTTTTATCTGTTGCTTCAGATCGTAAATGAATTAACAAATTCACCGATCTTGGCCGAAGATTCTGCTACCGTCCCTGCTGCTTCGTCTACATTCCTGCTGTCTTCGGCAACGCTCTGTGCGCTTGACGCAGCGGTCTCAACGGTCGCGGTAACTTCCTCCGTACTTGCCGACTGCTCTTCGGCGATCGAAGCAACCGATGTTGCGATCTCGTTAACCTTGCCCATCTGTCCGACCATATTGTTAACGGTATGATTGGCGGTATCAAGTGCCTTGAATATCTCCGCAAAGGTCTCGCCTGTAATGCTCACGGCCTCACTGCTGCTGGCGATATCCTTTACACTGACCTCGGAACGGTCGGACAGAGCCTTGATCTGGACAGTGATATCACTGATGATCGAGCTGATCTCGGTTGTAGCGCTCGCACTGTTATTTGCAAGCGTACCGATCTCTGTCGCAACTACCGCAAAACCGCGTCCCGCATCACCGGCACGTGCCGCCTCGATAGATGCATTAAGGGACAGAAGGTTGGTCTGTGAAGAGATCGAATTGATCATTTCCACGATCGAATTGATCTTCTGGGCCGCCTGGTCAACCGACTGTACAACCCGGTTCATTTCGGTCATCGATATGGAAATGGTGTTCATGTTGTTCTGTACCTTGGTCATATCCTGCTGACCCTTCTGTGCCTTGACGAGCAGATCGTTCATGATCTCCCGTGTCAAATCGCCCTGATCCATCATGTCCTTGACGTTCTGGGCAAGATCGGTGGCAAGCGTCGCCAGCTCCGTAACGGAATCGGCAACTCTTTCCATCGCCTCATGGATCTGATCCATTGAAGTACTCTGTGCATCTGCCTGAACGCTCATATTGCCTGCGGCATTACGGCTCAGATCGGCTTCCTCTTCAAGACTTCTGGTAAGCTCCTTCATATCACCGAGTGTTTTGCGCATACGCTCGACATATTCGGCCATACGGTCGTTCATGACACCGATCTCATTATTTTCGTTTTTATCGATATTTACGGTAAAGTCGCCGTCGGCGATACGGGTGATGTTACCGGTCAGGTCGGTAACAGGTTTTGTGATCATCTTCCTGATGAGGAACATAATGATCACAGTACTTACCGCAAGCATGATCAGCACGATGATGACCGTAAATACACTCAGACTGTTCAGTTCCTTTAACACATCGTTTTTCTTCACATATGATACGAGAACCCAGTCTGTTCCGGAAACGGAATCGGTTGACACGAAATAATCCTTACCGTCACTGCCTTTCAGAGTCTTTACTTCATCAGTATTTGCCCTGACATCCTCATAGATCCCCTGAATAAACAGATCGTTCTTATGATCGTTCACATCAGTTCCGGTGTAACCCTCTATCGAGGTGGCAACGATACTGGTGTTTGCAAACAGGATGCATGCACCGGTACCTGCGGGTGTGTACTCACTTACCGCTTTTGAAATATTATCAAGGAAAATATCTGTCGAAAGAACACCGTTACGGCCGTTTTTCAGCGTAACCTTACGAACACCGTTAACTACCGCATTCTTGGTATCCATATCGATATCGGGAGCGCCGAGGACAACTTCCCCGCTTGCCCTTCCGGTCTTATACCATTCACGTATGGTAGGATCATATCCTTCCGGCGGAACCCAGTCCTCACCGTCAATAAACTCTTTGTCATCAAATGCGAGATATACATCATGCACAAAATCGGGATATGCTTTCATACCGGGCTGTAAAGCCGCATGGAGCGCATCGCTGTCCGCATAGTCATGAATCTCAAGAGTGTCACCCAGAGAATCATAATAGCCCATGATAGTGCCCATGGTACTGCTAATATCATTTGCATAAGCCGTTGATTCCTGCTTTAACCGTTCCTTGCCCTCATTGGTAATGATAGAAAGAGCATTCACAAAAATAATCATAGCAACTACTATGATAAATACTGCGATCATCGGGATCAGTACAGACAAAAGCTGTATACTGATCTTCTTTTTCTGTTGTTTACCGTTCATCTTCTCATCCTTTCGCAAAGTAATATAATATTTTGTGAAACTCATAGCATGACGAAATTATAACATTGTATTCACGATTTGTCAATAATTATACTATTATTGTCAAACCGTAATCAGTATATCTATACAAATAAATGATAAAGGCCAATATATGAATTTCGTGTAATCATTATGTTTTACACATCTTATACATATATCAGCCTTAAACACCGTTTAATTTATATTCAGTTTCTTCTTATTATACTCAATGGCATCGCGTATAATATTACATATTTCTCAAGCGTTCCCGCAAGCCTCAGCCGACCGTCGAAAAGAATTCCATAAGCTTATAAAGCAGTTCTTCTCTTGATATGGTCTTTAACAGATAATTCTCCGGTTTCAACGCCATTACCTGCATCACGCTTTTTCTGTCACCCCTGCCTGTAAGAAAGAATACAGGTATCTTGGCGGTATCGGGTTCGCTCCTGAGCATTTCAAGCACCTGCGGACCGGAAGTTACAGGCATTTCGTAATCGAGAAGGATCAGATCGGCTTTATTGCTTCCGAGCCATTTAATGGCCTGAAGTCCGGAATTGGCCATTGAAACCTTATAATAATCACGCAGCCAGTCCCTGATCACGCCGAGATATGTGGAATCATCATCCACGATCAGGATCGATTTTTTCTTTTTCTCCGTATTTTCGCTCCTGGAGTACATATCAAGCGTATTGATCAGTTCTTCGGTCTGCAAAGGCCTTTTGAACACATCCTGGACCAGATTCGCCCCTATGCTCTTTTTTACTTCATCGGTCTCGCTTCTTTCGCCTACAAGGATAATACTCTTGTTGCTCTCGGTCAGTTTATCCTTAAGATAATGCATGACAACCTGCATGGGCTTATTCTGTACATCCAGATAATAGATCAGGATATCGGCCTTTTCCCATCCATCGGCAATACTGTTAACGTCTGCCTTGGAATAAAATGCCTCATATCCGGCATCCGCAAGTTTTTTGCAGAGGGTGAGGATCAAAAAGGATTCTTTTTCTCCTATGATCATAACATTATGATTTGCATTACCCATATCTTCACCTCAAGTCCTTATTTCTGATCATTTCGACAATTCCGTCCCAGTCGAGCTTTTTCAGTTTTTTCTCAATATTCCTGCATAAAAGTGCATCATCCTTAGGCAGATGATATTCCTTCAGTGATTCAAGTATCATTTCAACGGAGTCAAAATCCGCAAGCTCCGCAACCTCGGCGATCGAAGCATATGCATCGTGAAGCATCTCCGGATCGACAGGCTCTCCGCCCTCGAATTCGTTGACTTCGTCGATAAATGAAAGCTTATCGAGATAAGACCTGTACAATTCAAGCATATCATATGTATTGGCTTTTATAAAGTCTGTATCGTGAGCTTTTCCCGCATCCTCGAGTTTACCTGCCAATAACGACAGACGGGATGCTCCTATGATCCTTGCCCCGCTCTTTAAAGCATGCACTTTTATTGTATAAAAATCATATTCCCCACTGTTATATGCTTCCTCGATCTCAGCGGATTTCTCATGCACGGAATGATAAAATGCCTTAACCGCCTCGACAAAACCGTCCTTCGAACCGCAGAACCTGATTCCGTCCTTTGTATCGATCCCGTCTGTACTCTTAAGCTTCGCAAATATATCTTCGGCAGATGAGTCGTCGTCCGGCTCCCCATCGCACACGATCGCGCTTTGGGCACGCTCCCTTTCGTCTTCTTCCTTTATCTCATCCCCGTTTAAGAGCAGCTGCGGCGGAATATGCTTTTTGATCGTTTCCTCGAGTTTTCTTCCATCCACAGGCTTGGCCAGATACCCGTCAAAGCCCTCGGAAATATAGTATTCTTCCCCGCTTGTAGCCGCATTCGCAGTGAGTGCGTATACCGGCAGATCCTTATATTTCTCCCTGATCCTGTGAACGGTTTCGATCCCGTCCATCTCAGGCATCATATGGTCGAGAAGAACTATATCCCAATGGTCTTCATCAAGCATTTCAAGACACTGCGCCCCGGAAAGGGCTGTACCTGTCGTAACCCTCGTTCCTTTAAGCAAACCGCATATAACCTTCAGGTTCATCTCTGAATCATCGGTTATGAGTACCTTGGCACGAGGGGCCACAAAGAGCGGAACATACGCTTCCTCTTCGGATTCGTCGTATTCCTCGACAAATTCCCCGATCGGTGTTGCATCGATCACCTTCTGTTTCAGCTTAAAATGAAAATCAGAGCCTTCCCCGTAGACACTTTCGACTTCAAGCCTGTCGCCCATAAGCTCGACAAACTGCCTTGAAATGTCAAGTCCAAGTCCCGTTCCCTGAATACCGCTGTTCTTATGTTCATCCAGCCTCTCGAATGCGGAGAAAAGCCTTCCCATATCCTCCGGTTTTATCCCTATACCGGTATCCTTTACGCTGTAAGCGATCCTGCAGGTTTCTCCGTCATTTTCAAGCACCTTTACGGTAAGTGTGAAATGACCTTCCTTTGTATATTTTACCGCATTTGTCAGAAGATTTAACAGCACCTGCTTTATCTTCTGATCGTCGCCGTACAGCTTAGCCGGCAGCTGTGGATCTATGTCTGTGATAAAGTCAAGCTTCTTTTCCCTGCTCCTGACACGTATCATCACAGCGGCAGCCCTGAGCAGGCTTACCGTATCGTATTCCTGCTCGACCAGGCTCATCTTGCCGGATTCGGCCTTTGAAAGATCAAGGATATCATTTACAAGCGCAAGCAGCGATTCGGATGCGCCTTTTATCGAACGGGCATACCCGGTGACCGATTCCGAATAGCCTGCGATACTCTGGTCCTTCGGTTCACGCAGGATCATCTCGTCCATACCCATTATCGTATTGATGGGCGTTCTGATCTCATGCGACATATTCGCGAGGAACCTTGACTTGGCGCTGTTGGCACGTTCGGCCTCTTCTTTGGCTTCCCTGATGATCAGATACTGTTTCCTGATGATCGTGGCATTGATGATACGCCATACTATCAGAGCGATCAATGCCGTACCGAGCAGTACCATCATGACCCTGAAGGCTGTCTTTTCCGTCAGTTTCGGATTTTTATAGATCGAAAATGTTTCACTCCTTACCAGTTCCCTTTCGATGCCTTCAAGCACCTCTATGTGCAGCTTATAAGCTCCGTAAGGCAGGTTGGTATAATCAAGCTCCTGCAGTTCTTTCTGGAAAGAGATAAAGCCTGTGTCTCCCGCACCCTCCAGATACATCCTGATCATGGGATTGGAAAGCGTGTAATTCATGACCGCCGCGCGTATCTTTATACGACCGCTCCCTGCGGGGATCATGTAAACACCTTTTTCGTCAGGCTCGACAGAAACGTCTTCATACGTGATATCGCTGACACGTATAAAATAATCGTTATTTACAAGATCGTAGCTGCCCGTATCGATCTTCCTCACTCCGTCGGTGCAGCACAGATAGAGCGTGCTGCCGTCGGAGGTATTCCAGGAGTTTGCAGTCAGAGATGTCGTAAATCCCCGGTTATAATCAAGTAATGTATAGGTATAATCCCCGTTTTCGGTCAGGGCATCGAGATGCACTATATAGACACCGGCACTCGTGCTGATCCAGGCTTCATTTTCAGCGGTAATATAAATATCATAACAGTTGGAGTACGGGAATCTGTCCAAACGCCTTACAGAGCTGTTATCATCATAATACAGGGCATTGCTCGTTACGTATATGCGCCCCTTGGGGCACTTTACGATCCGCAGTACGACAAGAGTTTCAAGCCCGTTGTCGGTATCGATGCAGTCAATGATCCTTCCGTCGCGGATCTTGTAAATACCCGCTCCGTCAGATCCCGCATACACTGTCCCGTCCTCTTCGAAAATGGTCAGTATCTGGGCTACCTTCATGCCGTCATCTTCGCTGATCGTCTGTATAACACTGTCATTTACGATAAAGTTAAGGCCCATGTTGCTGGCGGACAGAATCGTCCCGTCTTTGAGCTCGCAGCAGTATCTGAAACGTCCTCCGACCGTGCCTGCGGTGCTTTCATTGAAGATCACGGGTTCTCCGTCGGGTGTGACCTTGATCAGTCCGTCCTGTCCGTAGGTCGAAAGCCAGAGATTCTGTTTCGAATCCAGCCTGATATGACGGATCCTGACACCTTCAAAATACGAAAGATAATCGTAATCGAGGTTATCTCCGGTATTCTTGTCGATCATCGTCAGACCGTTATCGGTTCCGATATACAGAATGTTCTCACGCAGCGCCACACTGTTGACGACCGCCCCGGGCAGACCTGCCTTCACAAATACATCAGTAAACGGATTTTTCGAATATTCGGTTATGCCCTGTTTATTCGATATAAACCAGATATTTCCCTGATAATCCTTTATGACTCCCGAAACCGAGCTTTCGAATTTCGGCTGCATCATGGGCATTATCCTGTCACCTTCGCTTCGGATGAAACCCATTCCGCTCTCGGCACAGACAAAATAGCCGTCTGATTCGCTGTCATAAAGAATGTCGTTAAAATAGCGGATCGTTCCGGTATCGATCCGGTCAAGCCTGATTATTTTGTTGTTCCTGAATGCGATATGTTCAAGAGTTGATGAAGAAGTGCCGGCAAGAAGCATATCACCTGTTCCCCTGCTTATTGCGGTATAGTAAATGCCGCCTTCATCCCATGTCATTCTGTCAATGATCTGTTCGTGAGTGCTGAAGAACAGTATTCCGCTGTTGGTAACCCCGAAAAGCGTATTGTTGCCGGCGTAGCTTAAGGATCTGATCCCGACGATATCATCCCATCCGGCATATTTATCCGGATCGATAAATCCTACGGTACCGTCTTTTTCGATATAAGCAAGATTTGCCACGGTCCCGACATAAATGCGGCCGTCCTCCCCCTCGCACATCGACCGGATAGAATCGGAGGGCAGTCCGTCATTTACGGTATATCTTTTGACCTGAGAATTTCCCGTATCATAGACAAACAGACCGGTATCATTTGTACCGATCCACAGTCTGTCTTCATTGTCCACATACAGGGACATTACATTGAAAATATAGGGGCTTATCGAGCTTTTTTCAAAGCTTTTTCCATCATATCTGTAAAGTCCGGAATATGTACCCACCCAGATATAACCGTCTCCTGTCTGAGCGATCGCATTGATCTCGGCAGAGACCAGGCCGTCATAGCTGTCATAAGAAACAGCGGCATATTCCGCCATGAAATCGATCGCCTGGTCGTGTTCCCAGAGTTCTTCCCGGTCGGAAGCATAAACGGTCCTGCTGCGCCAAAAGGATACGACCGTCATAAGGAGCAAAACTGCAGCAACCGTATATGATAAGTATTTATGCTTTTTTCCCGGATCTTCAGTCGGTATGATCATTGTTCCCGCCTTTTACTCAAATATTTTATCTTCCCGTTATTATCCTTGTGATCTCTCTGTAGCTCATTCCGGGTTTCAATGTAAAGGTTCCTATCTGTATCTTAAATGCATATCCGTTTCTGACAATATAATTATTCAGTGCCTGCCAGTCATCAACGATACCGAGCCGCTCAAGTGCACTCGATACCTGCTCAGAAGTCATGCCCTTGCTGATCGTATATCTGACAGATCCATCTCCGGCAACCGGTACGGGAGTAGGTGCAGCTGTAGGTACAGGTGTCGATGTGGGTACCGGTGTCGATGTGGCCATCGGTGTAGGCGTAGGTGTAGGGCTTACTGTAGGCACCGGCGTAGGTGTAGGCGTGGGCGTTGGTGTCGATGTAGGCCCGGGTGTAGGTGTAGGCGTAACCGTGGGCGTAGGCGTCGACGTGGGCCTGGGTGTAGGTGTCGACGTAGGCCTCATCGTCGGTGTGGGTGTTGACGTTGATGTAGGTGCTGCTGTCGGTGTAGGTGTTGACGTTAATGTAGGCGCAGCTGTCGGTGTAGGTGTTGACGTTAATGTAGGCACAGCTGTCGGTGTAGGAGTCGACGTTGAACTGCCTGCAGGTGTAAGCGTCGAAGTAGCGCTGCCCGCAGCTGTAGGTGCCAAAGCAGAGCTGTCCGCAGGTGTAGGCGCGGAAGTTGCTGTCAGTACAGGCGAAGAACTTACAACCGGTGTGGGTTCCGATACCGGAGTAGGTGTATCTTCCGGCGTGGGAATAAGATCCTGTGTCAGTCCGTCAGGGTCCGGGCCGTCCGATTGCTGCCCGTTTCCCGTATTTCCCCCGAGAAGTCCCGACAGATTATCCTGTCTGTTCCCGTCAGAAGCCTCGGCGGCATTACTTCCCGCTTTCATTCTTTCTTCCAGACGCACATTCGGGATGATTATCACCAGAAATACAAATAATGAGAAGATTATTCCTGTTCCGACACCTCTCATATAATACTTCAGTTTCATATGTCAAACCTCATTATTACAATACAAAACCCCGCTGAATAAGTGGGGTTTATCCGTAAAGATTGATTATAAGTCTTACTTCTCCCTGACCCATGCCTAAGAGCTTCGATATCTCCATGACAGATCTGCCCTGGCGGTAAAGCGAGATAACTTCTTCATTCCTGCTCAGAGACTGATTGTCACGTCCTTCTGCTTCAATAGGTTTGGTCACAACAGGCTGCGAAGGCGTTTTTCTGACAGTGCCCTTCGCCGCGGAAGCGGCTGTGGCAGAAGAAGCTCCGGCAGATGTACTTCTGCGTCCCTTTGCTACTGTCGTCCCCTCTGCGGCAGTTACCGATGCGGACACAGGTTTCTTCTCCTGAGGCACGGTCTTCTTTTGTACGGTATCCGTATTATTGTCGGTATTCGATGCCTGCCGCGTCGTTACTCCGGTTACTCCCGGTACTCCTGTTACTCCCGATACTCCGGTGGTTTCTGATACTCCTGCTGCTCCGTTCATTCCTGAAACGGATGATGCACCGGATACCCTTGTTACTCCGGTTACTCCTGGTATTCCCGGTACTCCTGTTACTCCCTGTACTCCGACTACTCCGTTTACACCTGCCGCATCAGCTCTGGCAGCGGCTGCGGCCTTTTCATCAAGAGCTGCTTTTGTCTTCAGCAGTTTCTCACATTCTATCCTGACATTTTCAAGCTTTGATGCGGTCGCTTTCAGCTCATCTTCCTTGTCATTGAGCATCTGATACAGAAATACGACTTCCTTATGATTGCTGTTTATCTTCTCAAGTATCTGATCGGAGTATTCGCCGACCGCTATTATCTTGTCATTGGAAATGGCTTCGAGCTTATCTTCGCTCTCTGCGATCAGCAGATCCGATTTGTGATTCAGATCCTCGATCGTATCGGCACCGATCCTGCGAAGCACCTCTCCCGTGATCGATGTCTCGGACTGTCCCGGACCCTTACGGGCGTTATTTCCACCGTCGACAATAAAGAAGCTGATTATGATAAATGCAGCACCGAGTATAAACAATGCTATTTCTAGTCCTGTCATAGTAATTGTTCTCTCTAAATTCTGAAATCTATTCCGCCGGGATGATCCGACATGTTTTTGATCTTCTTTTCTTCTTCTGGATGTTCCTTATGCTCCTTGTGGCCGTTCCCGTGACCCGAAGCATACTGGCCGTTCCCACCGTCTTTGGCGTCATACCTGTATTCAGGATTCTCGGTTTCGGTCGCGGCAACCGTTCTCATGCTGTCTGCGTCGGTCTGCTGTTCATGCTGCTGCATAGCGCCTGCCTGCTGCGCATTCTCACGGACCTGTTCTCCGTGACGTACATTAACGGCTTCCTGGGATTTCGGAACCATAGTGTACATTTCGATGGGAGTAATGGCCATATAAACCTCCTCTTCCCCAATGCTGCCCGTCAGTAAGCGGCAACCCTGACATCAGCACCGTCCCTTACAAGTCTGCAGTGTTTGGTCTCTTTACGGATAAATGTAGTCACATTTGATACCGTAACCTTGCATCCGGGGTAAATGATGTCATCTACGAGAATATACCCTCCGACCGAATTTTCCAGTTCATTAAGGATCTCTGTCAGTCTGTCGCCGATCTGCGTGGAGCGTTTCTCAAGCTCCTTCGTTTTGGCCGACAGCTGCTGGAACTGCTCAAGCTTCTCGGGCGGAAGCTGTTCCCTGTTCTTTATCTTATTTGAAATAAATGCGATGATCTTGGCTGCCTTGTCGATACTTGCGGTTACCTCCGCAAGCTCCGCTTCAAGACGCTTCTGCTCCTCGGAAAGAGCCATGTTCACGCCTACCTCAACGGTTGTATCAGTACCCATTGTAGAGCCGATGGTCTTAGCCTGGATATTTTTACCGGATCTTACCGTACTGCCGGTAATAAAGCCCTTTTTACCGCGGGAAACGACCTCTCCGCCTGCCGTTACCGTACTGTGCATGATGGATTCGGTCTGAATGAAGCCTCCGGCCTCCGCGGTCGCGCTTTCAATGAATTTCGTGACTATATTACTGCCGGCCTTCATCCTTCCTCTGCCGGTTCCCTGTATCCCTCGTTTGAGAACGATCTGCCCACCGGCTATAAGCTCGGCACCTTCGACGATACCGTCCACAATGATATCGCCTGTAGCTTCAACCCTGTATCCTGTATTGACATTGCCGTTGATATGAACATTGCCGTTATACATGATGTCACCGGTCGTAGGATCAACATTGGCCGGAACGACATAAGTATCCGAGACAAATATCTTGCCCTCAACTATCGAGGCATGACCGTTTACTTCACAGATCAGCTGAAGTCTGTCAGCGCTGAGCTTGGTATTCCTGACCTGCTGAAGGAACTTCACATTGACCTTCGTCGGCTTTATGGGGCGTCCGAGCACATCGGTTCCCGGAGTACCGAAATCCGCAGGTGTAAGCGTCGCGATAACCTGTCCCGCTTCGACATGGCTTACATTGTCAAGCTGATGGAAATCTACCGAACCGTCCTCATTCAGCTTGGGTTTTCTGGTCAGATCCGTGTTGAAATGATATTCGATCACGGCGCTGTGGCCTTCGACCGCAGGCTGGGCGATCGCAAGCGTATAATTTGTGCAGTAATGTCTGTCAAGCAGATACTGCTCGATCACATCTTCCTGAATACCGAACTTGACGCCCTGACGGCCAAGCTGATGAATGATATCATCCTTGTTAAAATCGCGGCCTCCGGTAGAAGGCGGATAAAACCTGACCTCGGCTGCCATTGCATCGGGATGTATGTTCAGCTGCAGAGATTCATCGTAATTGCCGACAGAAAGGGTTGTTATCCTTGCGTCTCTTTTCAGCAGCACCTCGTTGCAGTTTTTGACGGTATCATAAACCACATTCTTCGCATAATCTATATTATAGCCGTCAAGATAACGGGTAACTTCCGTAGCATCGCACAGCTCGCCCCCTTCTTCGGGCGGGTAGATGACTATGTAAGCCCCATCGTTTCTCTTTTCAAGCTGAAAATATCCGTTTCTCATATTAACCCCCACACATTTTCATGTTTCCTACACCATGTCGAGAGCGCAGCGAACAACTAAGCTTGCATCAATGGCGCTCTGAGCATCGATACAGTCTTTTGAAAGTTCTTTTAAACTTTCAAGCTTCACCCCAGAAACATCTCCATTCCGTCACCGAGCCGCTGCTTCATCTTAAGCAGTGCCTTGGAATGCAGCTGCGAAACTCTCGATTCGGAGACATCCATTACACGGCTTATCTCCTTTAATGTCAGTTCTTCATAGTAGTAAAGAGTTATGACCATCTTTTCCTTATCGGTCAGGGTTTCGATCACCTCAAGCAGGATCCGTTTCAGTTCTTCTTTTTCAACAACCTTCTCGGGCTGCATATAATCCTTGTCCGCTTTCGGTTCGACCCTTACCTCGCCCTGTTCCATATACTCGTCAAGCGAGATCAGGTTGGTCATCTTAGTCTCGTTCTGCATATTGCAGAGCTCATCCATGGTTATTCCGAGCTCATCGCACAGTTCTTCGTCCGTTGCAAGATGTCCCGTCTCTGTCTCTATCTTCCTGTATGCATTGTCGAGCATTTTCTGCTTCTGTCGCACCGTTCGCGGGATCCAGTCCATCTTTCGTATCTGGTCAAGTATCTCGCCCCTGATACGAAGTGAGGCATAGGTCTCAAATTTTACCCCTTTATCATTATCAAACTTATCTATTGCATCGATCAGTCCGAATATCCCATATCCGCACAGATCGTCAAATTCCACATTGTACCCGAGGTACATACTGAGTTTGCCCGCAACAAGCTTAACAAGAGGCGCATATTCAATTATTAGTTTTTCCCTAAGCTCAGGTGTCTTATTCTGTGTATAATCGGCCCAGAGCTTTTCCTTGTCAACTGCCATACCCTGTTATCAGAACTCCTCTCCGTTTTCGCCCTCGGAAGGTGTTGCATTTGCCCAATCGTCTTCCTCGGATTGTGAGTCTTCCTCCCCGTTTTCCGAAGCTTCCTCTTCTTCCCTGCTTTTTTCCTCTTCAAGCCGGGCCAGACGCGCTTCCTCTTCGATACGGGCCAGTTCTTTATCCCGTTCCTCAACCTCACTTTTGATCGTCATATAGATCTTATTTACTATAATACCGATGATCATAAATACGATCAGTGAGATCAATACCACCGTCAGCGTCTTGAGCAGCCCCGCATGTCTTATTATACAGCAAATACATGCTACAAGTCCACCGGTCAGTGTAATAACTATAGCAAGAGGTTTTTCTTTCACGTATATTCCCCTGATGATCAAATAATCTTGAGTGGCTTGCCTATCGCTTTTATATGAAGTTCCGAGGTCTCCGGGAAAAATTCAATGGTGCGTCCGTAATTGGCGCCGCAGTCTTCCGACACGATCCTTATGTTGTATCCCGAGAGAACTTTTCTTACCGACTCAGCGTTGCGCTGCCCAACCTTTAACATATCATTATTGGTATTAAACGCGAACATCTGCGCTCCACCTGCGATCTTCGCACTGAGTCCGCTTCTTGTCACACCGATCTTCTCAAGCTGGTCGATCAGTGCCTTTATCCCGGTATCCGCAAATTTGGCTGCATTATCGTTATTCTTGATCGCCGTACTGTCAGGCAGCATCACGTGGACCATGCCGCAGATCTTCTTGCGTGGATCATATAGCACAACGCCTATACAGGAACCGAGTCCCAGCGTCGTTATTGCGTCCGGAGTCTTACATGTATTAAGATCAGCCATGCCGACTTTAATCATATTACCCATATTCAATATAACCCTTTACCGATTTTATTGTATACAGACCGGGTAAACAATCAGTCCTATCCGCGTATCAGCTTACAAACGGTAAACCCGTTCAGGCAGACAAATTCCCATTGTAAACGGTCTGTTAAACGTTTAGATCAATGTTCTGTCACAGTCCCAATGCCGAGAATATCTTGTCAAACGATTCAAGTGTAGGGATAAGTATGAAGTAGCCTTCAACCTTCAGATCCTCCTCACTGAACTCAGATTGGATCAGCAGTGCTTTGTCACTGACCTTGCCATACTCGATCGCCGGTACCGACAGTATCGCTCCTGCCATATCAACGGCAAGCGAAGGCACCGTAGCGGTGATCGTCAGATTGGTCAGCGTCGAAATAGCGGACAGATAAGCACCGGCTATGATATTACCCAGCTCCTGAAGAACGGAAAGATCCATCTCATCAAAAGAAGCATCCTCCGGCATTACAGGCGCGCCGGTCTTTCCGAGTATCGTATTGATAACACCGGCTGCGGACTCCCGATCCATCATGAACATCATCATTCCGTCAAGATCGCTCTGAAGTCCGAGCAGAATGCCCACAACGATATTTTCGGCTCCGCCGATCACCTCTGCAAGCTCCTTGAATTCAAGGAATTTGATGACAGGGATATTCATATCGACCTTCAGGTTCATCATGGTCGATATTGCGGTGGTCGCGTTTCCCGCTCCGATATTCGACAGTTCCTTCAGTACATCGAATTCGATATCGGAAAATTCTTCCAGATTATCATGAGTCATAAAAAGTTACCTCCCCATAACACTATTGCGTTTTGATTCCATACCTCATAAACGCCGACAACAAGGCGGACTGTTTCCCATAGGGGAACAAGCCACCTTGTGTCGAAAAATGCGCTTTTAAATTAATTATTCTTTTACATCCTTCTCGGAAATGACCGCAGGGATGTTGAGCAGAGATATCAGGCCCTCGTCATGCTTGCCGACACCGAAGATAAAGCTCTTGTCATCCTGATTGCCGGTCGAACGTTCGATATCTTCATCAACAAGATTGATGACTTCCTTGACCTCATCTACGATGAAGCCGATCGCAGCCTGCTGCTCGGGCTTGATGATAAGGATCCTGGTCTTGTTGTCAAACTCATCGGGCTCCTTGCCGAACTTGATGCGCAGACTCATAACGGGGATGATCTCGCCACGGATATTGATCACACCGAAGAAATAAGGCTGAGCCTTCGGAACACGTGTGATCCTCTGCATTTTAACAATATTATCGATATACTTGATATCTATTCCGTACTGCTCATTACCGACTACAACACCGATATACTGAGTTGCATCGAGGGCAGTAGCCAAATTTTTATTATCAGCCATGGTATGCCTCCTCTACTCTTACTCAAATCAAAGTATTCGCATCAAGAATAAGTGCGATCTCGCCGTCGCCGAGAATGGTAGCGCCGCTGATCATCTTGCAGTTGTTGATGTACTTGCCGATCGACTTGATAACGATCTCAAGCTGACCGATCAGATCGTCAACTATAAGTCCCGCAAGCTTTTCACCCTTGGTTACGATTACTACTGTCAGGTTCTCGGCATCTTTCTTCGAATCCGGAACATCAAGGATCTTATCAAGACGGACAAGCGGGATCACGCTGCCGCGCAGATGGATAACTTCCTTGCCTTCAACATACTTGATATCCGATACCGCGATATCTTCGATAGTCTGAATGCTTCCGAGCGGGATAGCATATTTTTCATTACCGATGACAACCATAAGTGCCTGAATGATCGCAAGTGTAAGAGGAAGTCTGATCGTAAATGTCGAACCTTCGCCAAGTACGGTCTTGCACTCAACATTACCGCCGAGAGCCTCTATCTTGGTCTTAACAACGTCAAGACCTACACCTCGTCCGGATACATCGGAGATCTTTTCCGCTGTTGAGAAGCTGGGTCTGAACAGCAGGTCGATAATATCCTTGTCGGTCATTGACTCTGCCTGTTCCTCGGTAATGGTACCTTTCTCGATAGCCTTGCGTCTTACCTTCTCAACATCGATTCCGCCGCCGTCATCCCTGACTTCGATGATTACGTTGTTGCCCTCCTGGTAAGCATCAAGGAAGATCGAACCAACTTCAGGCTTGCCTGCCGCAACACGGGCCTCATTGCTCTCAAGACCGTGGTCTGCTGCGTTACGCAGGATATGCTGTAAGGGATCTCCGATCTCGTCGATAACGGTACGGTCGAGCTCGGTCTCCTCACCTGTCATATACAGCTCCATCTTCTTGTCGAGCTTCTTGGAAAGATCACGGATCATACGAGGGAAGCGGTTTACAACGCTCTCGATAGGAACCATTCGAACCTTCATAACGCTCTGATGGATGTTGGTTGTAATTCTCTCAAGATATTCAACCTGCTCGCGGAAGTTGCCGTTTCTTACCTCATCGGTCGCGAGCTCTGTGGGTGATATCGCTACGAGTCCGTTCTTGGCAATGATCAGCTCGGATACAAGGTTCATAAGATCGTCGAGCTTCTCGATATCAACACGTACGGAACGGTTCACAACGGGCTTACCCTTGGCTGCGGGTGCCGCTGCCTTGTTATCCTGAGCCTTGGCTGCGGGTGCTGCCGCAGGAGCGGTTGCCGCAGCCGTTGCCGTAGCGGTGGCTGCCGCTGCGGGGCTTTCTTCTGCCTTGGCTGCGGAAGCCTTGGCTTCAAGCTTTTTGATATGTGCATCCTTGATCTCGGAAACGTTCATTACCGCAGCCTTGATGGCTTCTTCGGTAGATTTGGTCAGAACAACAACCGAGAAATCAAAGTCAAATTTCTCATCCTCTACTGCCTGTGCGTCGGGAAGGGACTTGATTATCTCACCCTGCTCCTCCAGCGCCTTGAAAACAAGGAATGCTCTCGCAGCTTTAAGAACACAGGTCTCCTGTATCTCAACATTGATGGCGTAAGCCGAAAGACCCTCTTCCGCTGCTTTGGCAATGGCTTCGTTCTCAGTCTCGTTGATCGTGAGAACATCAAGGCCGTTGGTCGTTGAACTTGCCGAGGGAGCTGCCGCAGGTGCCGCCTGATCAGCCGCAGGTGCCGCACCGCCTCCGTTCAGACCCATCTCAAGCTCCTTAGCAAAAAGATCGATCAGTTCCTGGTTGTCATTGGTGCCTTCATCCTGTGTGTTGACAATGTTGTCGAGATACCCTTCAAGAGCATCAAGACCTCTGAACAGACCATCGACAAGAGTGGAAGAAACCTTCATCTTGTCATTACGGATCTCCTGGAAAACATTTTCCATATCATGGGTAAGCTTCTGCATGCGCTTATATCCCATGGTACCTGCCATACCCTTCAAAGAGTGAGCCGCACGGAAGATCTCGTTGATCGTTTCCTTATTCTCCGGCTCCTTCTCAAGAACAAGGAGCTGCTCATTAAGACTCTGAAGGTGTTCTTTTGTCTCTTCGATGAAAATTTCCAAATACTGGCTTACGTCCATATTTACCTCCATAAATAATTGGGATCAGCGGGTGCCCACAACCTTCTTTATGGCATCCGCCACGGAGCTTAGCGGAACAACTTCATCGGTCATGCCTGCTTCATAAACCATCCTGGGCATACCGTATACGGTACTTGAAGCTTCGTCCTGCGCTATGACATAGAGATTTTTCTTCGTGCCGAGCTTGCCAATACCTCTTGTGCCGTCGCTGCCCATACCGGTAAGAACAACACAGGTTATCTCATCAAAATCCAGATCATACAACGATTCGTACATGATATCCGCGCAGGGTCTTAAGGAATCTCTCGGAGGCTCGTTTCCAAGCTCTATACAGTAATTGCTGCCACGCTTGATGAGCCTTAAGTGATTTCCGCCCTTGGCGATATATACGTGACCCTTCTCAACCGTTTCCCCGTCGACCGCTTCCGTAACCTTTACCTCCGACATCTCGTCAAGCCTTGCCGCAAGGCTTCCGGTAAATCCCGCAGGCATATGCTGTACGAGCAGCACCGGTGCGTTAAGGTTCTTCGGAAGGAACGGAATGACCTGCTGCAATGCTTTCGGACCACCTGTCGAGCAGGCGATGGCAACAAGCTTGTTGGCCGAAGCCGAAACGCTCTTGTGCGGGATCTTCTTGTAGGAAGTCACCCTGACGTAAGACATCGGTCCGCCGTTGTCATGTCTTGATGATATTCCCGAAGACGACCGGGACGCCTCTGTCTTCTCTGCAGCTGCAGTTCCCGGATCGGTCCTGCTCATGTTCAGCGCTTCGCACATGTAGCCGATGATCTTGTCCCCGAACTGTCTGCTCTTGGTCTCAACAAAGCTGTCGGGCTTGGTAATGAAATCAAAGGCTCCGAGTTCCAGACATCTGATCGTCTCTGCCGCTCCCTGTTTCGCTATCGTGCTTACAATGATCACCTTCGCGCGAATCTTCTCCGCGTCCAGCTTCTCAAGCAGCTCAATACCGCTCATCTTCGGCATGTTGATATCAAGGATCAATATATCGTATTTTGAAGGATTTGCTTTGATAAGATCATAGGCAATCTGACCGTTTGCCGCCGAATCCGCAAGTTCAAATCTCTTATCGGTTTCAATTATATCAGACAAGACCCTTCTCATGAGTGCAGAGTCATC
>JAILIQ010000135.1 GCA_024695205.1 Lachnospiraceae bacterium | reverse complement strand
TGATCAATCCCGAGCTTGACAAGAGCGTTCCCACATACTGCAGCTTCGCTACTCATTCGGAGAACGGTTCGATGTACAATACCCCCAACTGCTGGGCTATTTACTGCTGCGGCAAGGTATTCAAGTACTTAAAGAAGCTCGGCGGACTTGAAGCAATGGATAAGATCAACCGTGAGAAGGCTGCGATCCTTTACGATTTCCTTGATAACAGCAAGATGTTTAAGGGTACGGTCGATAAGGAATACAGATCGCTCATGAACGTTCCTTTCGTTACCGGTGATGCGGATCTTGACGCTGCTGTTGTTGCGGCAACCAAGGCAGCAGGTTTCGATAACCTTAAAGGCCACAGAAGCGTGGGAGGACTTCGTGCTTCCATTTACAATGCAATGCCTAAGGAAGGCGTTCAGGCGCTTGTTGATTTCCTGAAAAAATATGAGGAGGAACATTGAAAATGTTTAAATACAGCTGTTTAAATCCTATTTCTGCTGTAGGAACAGATAATTTTACGGATAAATATGTCAAGACCGAAGATGTAAACGATGCCGAGGGTATTCTGGTACGTTCTGCGGTAATGCATGAGATGGAATTTTCGGACAAGCTTCTGTGTGTAGCGCGTGCGGGCGCAGGTGTCAACAACATTCCGCTTGACAAGCTGGCTCAGAAGGGCGTTGTTGTATTCAATACACCCGGTGCCAATGCCAACGGTGTAAAGGAACTTGTTATCTGCGGTATGCTTCTTGCAAGCCGTGATGTTATCGGCGGTATCGATTTCGTTCAGGGCATCAAGGATGACGAAAACGTTGCCAAGCTTGTGGAAAAAGGCAAGGGCAAGTTCGCGGGAACAGAGATCAGAGGCAAGAAGCTCGGTATCATCGGACTCGGTGCCATCGGCGGACCTCTGGCCAATGCCGCCAAGCATCTGGGAATGGATGTTTACGGCTGCGATCCTTATATCTCCGTTGACGCTGCATGGAACCTTTCAAGAGATATCCATCATGTAAAGACCAGAGAAGAGATCTTCAAGAACTGCGACTATATTTCGGTACATGTTCCGCTGATCGAAAGCGACGATCCCGATGTCAACACCAAGAAGATGATCAACAAAGAGACCATCTCGATGATGAAGGACGGCGTTATCATCCTCAATTTCGCAAGAGATGCTCTTGTTGACGACGATGCCCTTGAGGAAGCATTAAAGAGCGGTAAGGTAAGAAAGTATGTCACCGATTTCCCGAATGCCAGAACAGCAGGCATGGAAGGTGTTATCGCTATCCCTCACCTCGGAGCTTCTACCGAGGAGTCGGAAGACAACTGCGCCAAGATGGCTGTCGCTGAGATGATGGATTACCTTGAGAACGGCAATATCAAGAACAGCGTAAACTATCCCGCAGTTGATATGGGTATCGCATACAAGGGCAGGATCGCGATCTTCCACAAGAACGTCGCCAATATGATCACACAGTTTACCGCAGCTTTCGGCGAGGCCGGCATCAATATTTCCGACCTGATGAACAAGTCGAAGGGTGAGGTTGCCTATACCATGTTCGATACCGATGAGGCCGCAAGCGATGCCATTGTTCAGAAACTTCAGGGCATTGATGGCGTATTCAGGGTAAGAGTGGTAAAATAAGACTGTCAGATCCGAAGCCGTACCCAGACGGCTCAATTGAATAATCACCGCTATCACGGGCTGTCACACCGGGGATTGATATCATCTGATGTGACAGCCCTTTTGCGATAAGCGGCAGGGCGTTTTCCTGCCGGGGCTATGAGAGGAACTTATGGAGAAAGAACGCAGATCCGGAAGATTGATGAAAAAGTGGAAAATAAGCAGTCAGCTGATAATTATTTATTTTCTGGCTGTTTTTCTTCCCATGGTCACAATAGGGTCATTTGTGATAGCAACGGTCAGTTCGACGCAGAGAAGGTATTATTCCGACCTTCTTGCGGCGAAGAACGACGGTCTGAGGCAGACAATCTACGAGATCACGACACAGATATTTACGATATCAGACAGTATTGTCTATAATGACGATCTGATCGAGTTCCTGAATGGTGAGTATGAGACGGAACAGGATATGAGGTCGGCCGCGGCCAGGACAAGACTGCTTGACAGATATGCCGCAAGATATGCGGGACTTGAGCAGATATCGGTATATATCGACCGGCCGGATATGATTGATTACGGACAGTTTAAGCGCGTTACCGACGAGATACGCGAAGCTGACTGGTACAAGAAGGCTTCCGATCAGTATATGCCTTTCTGGATGGCTTATGAGTCGAAGGACAGCCGTAACACCAATATGAACTGGAATCTTGTTCTGGTGAGGAAGATGGTACTTGTGGGCGGAGACCGTGAGGCCGTGATCATGATCAAGATCAGAAATTCCTATCTTGACAGCCGACTGACTGACCCCGGGTATACCACGCTCATTTCCATAGACGACCAGCCTGTCGCATTCAGCAGCTCAGTCTCGATGTACGGGTCCGGACCCTTGGTGCCGATCGATCACAATGAGCAGTTTTTTACCTATGAAGGCGAGACGGATCTTTTGGGGACGGAGTCGCTGGTCCGTGTGGACACGCTTAAGCTTTCAAGGTCATCGAACAGGCTGTATCTGGTTTCCTTTGACAGTGACGCCATCGGAAATATAAGACGGATCGTGGGTATCAGTTATATAGTCATGTTCTGTGCTCTGATCCTCCCGCTGATCATCATCATTATTTTCACGCGGGGCTTTACTGCCCAGGTACACAGTCTGCGTGATGAGATGGGCAAGGCAAGCCGCGGTGAATATGACAGCATGGCTGATGCGATATTCGGAAGCAGGGAGCTTACCGACGCATTTAATGATCTGAAGAAGATGGTCTCGGACGTGCAGCGGATGGAAGCAGAGCAGTATGAGGCGCAGATCAGGGAGCAGAATGTCCTCAACGATCAGCAGAAGATGGAATTTAAGATGCTCTCAAGCCAGATCAACCCGCATTTCCTGTACAATACGCTTGAGACGATACGCATGAAGGCACTGACTTCGAATGATACCGAAGTTGCCAATGCGATACGTCTGCTAGGTAAATCAATGCGGTATGTGCTTGACAATACCGGCAGCAAGGACACGACCCTTGCGAAGGAGCTTGAGCATCTTAAGGTGTACCTGCAGATACAGCAGCTGAGATTCTCCGACAGGCTCGATTACAGGATAAACGTGCAGGAAGGCATAATTCCCGAAAACTGTGTCATGCTTGGGCTGCTGCTTCAGCCCGTTGCGGAGAATGCGGTCATTCACGGGCTTGAAGACCGTGAGGAAGGTGGCCTGGTGAGCATAGACGTTCACAGTGAAAATGAGAGCCTGATCATAGATATCAGTGACAACGGACGCGGGATCGATGCCGAAGAGCTCGAAACCCTCAACAGAAGTCTTGAAGGTTATGAGACCGAGCCGCCCACAAACAGTATAGGGCTGTACAATATCAACCGCCGGATCAGGCTCAGTTACGGTGAAAACTACGGTATCGCGATAGAAAGCAAGCCGGGTGAAGGTACAAAGGTAAGTGTGGTGCTGCCTCTTCTGGCAGGGTAGAATTTTTACTGTTCTTGATGTCAAATCCTTCCGGTTTTTCTTCTCTTTGGATTGGAATAAAATGTAGGCTGTATTGAGTTACTTACTCAAAGCATACCAAAAGAGGAGGAAGTTTTATGAGGAAAAACATCAGGAAATTCTTTGCCATGCTGATGGCAGCAGTTCTGGTCTTCGCTTCGGGCAGGATCGCCGTAAAAGCCGAAACCGCGGACTGTGCTTACATTGACGGAACCACACCCAGTTATTCTTATACTGTAACAGGTGCGGTAAATGTTATCACGGCAAATATCACATTTGCACCTGCTGACGGCGACGCGTTCGCTTTAAATGACTGGTGCGGATACGGTGTAGTTGTAAATCATACCGACGGCAGCAAGTCGTATTATCAGTTCGGCGGCGCACAGGTAAGCTGGGGCTGGGATGCCGACGGAGACGGCGCTGAGGATTCTTATGGCGTAAACGGCGGAACATGGCTTGGAAACGCTGATATGGAAAGCCTTACCGCTACTCTCGGAATTCCCGCAGAGCAGGGCGCAGTTGTTGATTTTATCGTAACCTCCTGGGATTCATACGCAGGAAAACAGTTTACCGTTGATATCACAGAGGGCGGAGCTGCCACTGTAAGCGGCGGTGTGGCATATGTTGACGGAACGACTCCCGGTTCGACATATACCGTTGCAAGTGACTGCAATTCCGTACTTGTTGATGTTGAATATCTTGCCGCAGACGGCGACGCATTCAGCTACAATGACTGGTGTGCAAACGGTGTTGCGGTTACACATCCCGACGGCAGCAAGTCCTACTATCAGTGGGGCGGCGCACAGGTAAGCTGGGGCTGGGACGCTGACGGCGACGGCAACGAAGACATAAGCGACGGCGTGAACGGCAAGAACTGGGCAGGTACGGTAGATTCCGCATCTCTTCGCGGAACACTGATGGTTCCCGCAGGACAGGGCGATGTTATCGATATCATTGCACTCGGCTGGGATTCCTACGCAGGAACACAGTTTGTTATCAGACATTATACAGAGAGCGGTATCGTAGTCGGTGAAGTTTCCGAGGCTACACTGAGCCTTAACAATGCCGACTGGTCCGATACCGGCGCTGTTATCACAACAACGACCGTTAAGGGCAACGGTTCATATATGGTCAAGGCAGAGCTTCCCGCACCTCTTGGAAGCGGACAGTTTGAGTGCCTTACACTTCCCAACGGTGAAGTGATATTCGGAACCACATTTACGGTTACCGTTGACAAGATCGTTTTAAACGGTGAAGAGATCGCTCTTCAGGGCAGTTCTTATACATGTTCGGCCGACGGCGGCGCTGTCGATACACGTGTAAATCTTTACAATGAATGGAATAATCCCGACTTTGAAAGTGTAAACGGCAAGGGTTATATCGATAACCGTACGGCAGGCGATGCTGCTACGGCTACCGCAAGACTTCTTACACCCGAGCAGGTTGCGGCTATTCAGACCCTTGAGGTTTATTTTACGGTTGCCGGCGCTTTTGAAAATATGCAGGGCGCAGGTGAGCCTGCCGGTTCAAATGCAGGACCCGTTGATCTTGATGGAACCTACAACGCATATCTGTGCTTCCAGACACCTGCCTACTCATTCCGTAACAACTTTGACGAGCCCAGCTACGGCCGCGGAGTCATTGCAGATAACGGGATCGAATATTTCATGCAGGTTACAGGCTGGGATGCCGACAACAATGCTATCACAAGAGCGGGTGAGTTCAAGGATGCCGTTATCGCAGGTAACGGAACCTATACCGTTTCAGTTGACGGACTTGATCTTAAGGGTGATTTCGATTCTCAGGATCACATGAACATGATCATGCTCTCGACAGATATTCCCAATACCGACGAGATCGTTATAAGCGATATCAGCCTTAAGGTAGACGGAAAGACCGTTGCGCTCGGCGAGGATTCACAGAAGCTCAACAAGGAAAGTGTAAATTACATGCAGATCCAGCTTGAGAGCACCTACAGCAAGGGCGACAATGCTCAGATCGGCGCATACAACGTTCCCATGACTTCGATGGAGATCACCTTCACCGTAAGCGGATTTAATTACGACAAGGCGGCAGAGGCTCCTGTTGAGGCTGCAACCGATGATACCGCAAAAACCGAGACAACGGAACCCGCGCCTACACAGGCAGCTCCCACAGAGGCTCCCAAGTCCGAAGAAACCACTCCGGCTGTGACAACAGGCGATGATACCGCAACAGAGAAAAAGAGCAATGTTGGTCTTATCGTAGGAATCTGCATCGGCGTGGCAGCGCTTGCAGGCGCAGGTGTTTTCGTAGCAACACGTAAGAAGAAATAATAACTGATATGTACTGATTACAGAGGGCCGTCGCTGGGTATTCCGTTTGTGCGGCGGCCCTTTTGAGGAGAGTCCGATGGCAAAAAAGATGGTAGCCGGTAACGGCTGGACCGATAAGATCTATTATGTGACAAGGATCAGCCTGCTGTTTGCGTTTATCCTGGTCTTTTTCAGTGAGTTCAATCCGGTCAGGATCATGACGCAGATGAACAAGAATCTGTCGCTCTTAACCACTGCGCTGTCCTATGACAGGATAGTCGTAAACATCAAATATGAGATCAATCACAATTATATCTACAAAAGTGATATCTACAGTCTGATGATCGCGGCGGCTCTTATGGTTGCGGGAGTGATCATCCTGTCTGTTGCAGCCTGCATGTCGCTCGGTAACCTGAAGATGAAGCGCATTTCGAATTTTATCACCTTCGGTGGCGCGGGAGTGATACTCGGCGGCTTTTTCCAGACTGTTTCGACCTACAACCTGTATAAAGCCGTGGATCTCGAGATCGCCGAAAAAGTCGGGTTCAATATGGCTGCGGACAAACTGCCGGTTGTGCTGTATCTTATGCTTGGATTTGCGATCCTGCAGCTGATATGTTCGCTGGTGCTTATCATTGCACAGCCGCGCTCCGTGCGTGGTGAGAAATGCGAGATGGCCACAAGCTATAAGCTTTTCATCATGTTCCTGCCTTTTATCGTGCTGTCGTTCATATTTGCCTACCTGCCTCTTTACGGCTGGAGATACGCATTCTTTGATTATAAATCCGGTCCCGGAACCCTGACGATGAATGATTTCGTAGGTCTGAAATGGTTCAGAAGCCTCGTGGACAATGCGATGACACGCGCGGACATAGTGCGCGTCATGAAAAACACTCTGATCATGAGCGGTCTTGGAATTGCCACAAGCTGGCTTGCGATGGCCTTTGCGATCTTTCTTTCGGAGATCAAGAACGGAGTCTTCAGACGACTCGTGCAGGTATTTACGACGATCCCCAACTTTATAAGCTGGGTTCTGGTATACGCGATAGCATTTGCGATATTCTCAAACGAAGGCTTTGTAAACAATATAATGACCAGAATAACCGGAGTTGTGCACAGCAGGCTGTATCTGCAGGAAGACTCGATGCTTTATCTGAAAATGCTCTTATGGGGCATCTGGAAGGGCATCGGATGGAGTGCGATCATCTATATCGCAGGCATTTCCGGTATAGACCAGCAGCTCTATGAGGCTGCGACCGTTGACGGCGCGGGACGTTTCCAGAAAATGTGGCACGTAACGCTTCCGGGGCTTCTGCCTACCTATTCGGTCATGCTGCTGATGGCTGTTGCGGGAATCTTGAGCAACGGTATGGATCAGTATCTGGTATTTTCAAATGCCAATACAAAACAGACTCTTGAAGTGCTCGATCTCTATGTATATACACTCGGTATAGGAGCAGGTAAGATCCCGCTTTCGACTGTTATAGGCATGCTGAAAACGCTCGTCAGCGTAACGCTTTTGTTCATGGCTAACGGTATTTCCAAACTGATCCGTGGCGAGAGCATAATATAAAGGGAAGGAGGAAGAACCGTTATGGCTATGACAAAACAGGAAAAACTTGATAGAAAAGCCGAAAAGGCGTATTATCGTAAACATAAGGATCATATCAGGCTGCAGGGCAGGGATATCGCGTTTTATATAGTCGATTATCTGGTATTCGGATTGTTTGCCCTGATCTGCTTCTTCCCGTTTTACTACCTGTTCATTAACACAGTCTCCAACAGTGAGATGGTTGCCCGCGGAGCGGTCAATTTCTATCCGATCGGGTTTACTCTGAGAAATTACAAGGACATGCTCGCACTCGGTGACCTCGGACGTGCATTTATCGTTACGATATCACGTACGGTCATCGGTACGGTGCTGATGGTCATGGCATCGGCATTCTGCGGATACCTCGTGACAAAGAAGGAGATGTGGAACAGGAAATTCTGGTACAGATTCCTTGTGATCACGATGTATTTCAATGCGGGTCTGATCCCGGGCTATACGAATATGCTGATGCTCGGACTTACGGATAACTATCTGGGCTATATCATCCCGGCGATCGTTGCCCCCTACAATATAATACTCGTAAAGACCTACATCGAATCCATCCCTTCGGAACTCGAAGAAAGCGCATTTATCGACGGAGCGGGGTATATGGTGATCTTCCGCCGGCTGATCCTTCCTCTTTCGAAGCCCATTCTTGCGACAATAGCGATATTCGGAGCGGTGGGGCACTGGAATTCATTTATGGATTCAGTCATAAACATGCAGAATTCCCCGAATCTGCATACACTTCAGCATAAACTGTATATATGGCTCAATC
>JAILIQ010000112.1 GCA_024695205.1 Lachnospiraceae bacterium | reverse complement strand
CTTCAAATACAAGTTCCGCAAGTGCGGGCTTGCCAACCTTACCGCCGGGCATGCCCAACATCTCTAAAATGCTTATCGTTGCTTGTAAAAAAGGGTTAATGTACTTAATATCTAAAGCTTCCGCCATATTCTCAGCCTCCGGAATTCACGTTTAACAATACTCTAACACAAATTCACGAAAATAGCAAGTACAAAAGATATAATAATGTGATAATCAATCCGATGCATATCATCATCATACCGTAAGAGAGTGTTGAAGATATTATCCTGCCTGTTCTTTCGGTACCGAGGACTCTTGCCTTGATCCTGTCGGCAGTCGGATGTTCTTTTATATACAACGGCTTAAATACAGTCTTATGTAAAAATGTTATCACGGCATCAAGCGAGCCTGCGATAAAGCGTGCGATCTTTTTCCCTATAAACATAAAAGCCTCAAACAGCAGCTTCGGAAGTCTGTCGGAAATAAACACTCCCACTGTTCTGAAAAGGAAAGGGAAAAAACCGAGAAGGACAGGCCTGTAAACAAGCTCTTCAAGGTCCAGACGTTTCGGCCAGAGATCCTTGTAAACGATGCTCCCGGTCTCGTCCTTTCCGCACAGCAGTTTTCTGATGAGCAGGAATATTATGATACCGAAGCTTATCGAGATCATGCTCCCCTTAAGATTTTCAAGTGAAAAGATCTTAATCTCGTTAAGGATCATGTTCTGTTCCGGATTGTAGGCAAATGTATTGAAATTGCCCATATAAGCGGCGATCTTTGTAATATAGAGTTTCGCGCCGAGTCCGAAAAATACGATCAGAGCAGCAGGTGCTGCTATCGCCAGATATGAAACCCTTCCGACATCCTCATTTTTTTCGGGATCATGCACGAGCATCCGGGAGGGCTCATCTACAAACAGACAGAAAAACAGCTTTGTCATATATGCAAAGGTCATTCCGCCGCTTATAAGATACAGCCATTCAAGCACTTTAAAGAAGGTTGCCGTGCTACCCGCTGCGACATGGACAAATTCAACGATTCCTTCATGTATGAGAGTTTTCGCAACGTATCCCGATAAAAGCGGAACACCCGAGATACCCAGAGCACCTGTCATGAAAAGTATCTTCAGGACCGGCTTGTTTTTTCCGAAGCCTCTGATGTCATTAAGGTCGAGCTTATGACATTTCATATATACGACTGCGGCACACAGGAAAAGCGTCAGCTTAAAAAGAGAATGATTCGCCATATAAAGCATCGCTCCGGATAAAGCCAGCGTACACTCTTCTTTCAGTAGTGGCACAAGACCGCATCCGATCATTATAAAACCGATCTGCGAGACCGACGAGCATGCAAGAGTTCGCTTAAGATCCGTTGAAAACAGTGCGAGCACAGCTCCCGTCAGCATAGTCAGCATTCCGAGTATGCATATCAGTATTCCGAAGCCGTCTACATCATGGAATATTTCCATACAAAGGACCAGAATACCGAAGATACCGCTTTTTGTCAGTACTCCCGAAAGCAGTGCGCTTGCGGGTGCAGGTGCAACGGGATGTGCCTTCGGAAGCCAGATATGCAGCGGAAAGCTTCCTGCTTTTGCTCCGAATCCGAAAAGGATAAGACCTCCTGCGGCGTACAGCCTGCTTACCGCAGTACGATCCTGTGAGCGCATTACCGAAGAAGCGGCATCCTTTATCTCACGTAAATTCATTGTCCCGCAGACATTGTTCAGCAGGAGCAGTCCCATGAGCATCACAAGTCCGCCTATAACGGCTACCGCAAGATAAGTACCGGCAGCCCGCATCGCATCGGGCTTCTCGGTATGGGCCACATATGCATAGGATGCGATCGACATTATCTCAAAGAAAATAAAAGTCGTATACAGATCATTTGAAAGGAAAACCCCGAGTGTTGCGGCAAATGTCCACATGCTCAGAATGTGGTACCGCATAAGGTTCTCCCCGTTACCGAAATATTCCCTCGAGATCAGCGTACTGCAAAACCACATCAGTGTCGTTATCGCGGAATAGACGATACGGAATCCGTCAAACGCAAAGCTCAGCCCGTATCCCGCTATCCTTCCGATCCTGTAGGAATCGGCTTTGATGACAGGTATATACAGCCACGCCGCTATTATCAGTATCCCTTCGAAAAATACGACACCAAGGGTCATCAGCCAGAGCTTTACCGGCGAGTAGCCCGGTGTATTCTTCTCTGCATCGGCACGTGTAAAACTTCTTCCGCACATTAGCCACATGAAAAAGGAGCCGATGACGGGCCAGAAGACCATGATGATCAGTAAAGTATTGCCTCGCAAAATCAATCCTCCCGGAAATTACATTTCCACTATCCTGTTTATAAACTCCACGAGCGGTCTCCAGAAGAAACCGAGAACTATCGTCATAACGGCCGCAAACCATATCGGCAGCTGCATCCTGATCCCTGCTTCCTTAACGTCCTCGAAGCCCTCGCATCTTACCCCGTTTGCGGGAAAGAAAACCTTAATGACCGTTGTTAGCAGATAGATCGCGGTAAACAAAGCGGACAGGATGATCGCCGCCCCGCCGATATATGCCATGATGCCTCCGTCATCGATCACGGCATTCAGAAGCTTGATCTTGCTGATAAAACCGCCGAACTGCGGCACACCGATCAGCGACATTCCACATATCGTAAATGCGGCAAACGTCAGCTTCATCTTATACCCTATCCCGTCGATCTCATACTGGTAGACCTTGTTGTTCATGTGCATCATGGCACCGATACAGAAAAACAGGCCGATCTTGGTCACCGCATGCATGATAAGGTGCGTAAGCGATGCTTCCATACCGTTCGGCGTCATAAGAAGCGCTCCGAACAATACATAGCTTAGATTGCTTATTGTGGAATAGGCAAGCCTGCGTTTCAGGTGCAGATCCCTGACAGCCATTGCAGACCCATACAGTATGGTGAGTGCGGTGATCCCGATAAGTACATACTGGGGCCATTTTCCTTTCAGAAAATCGGTTCCGTAAATATAATAGATCAGTCTTATCGAGGCAAATGCCCCGGCTTTTACGACCGCAACCGCATGAAGAAGTCCGGTAACCGGCATCGGAGCCACAGCCGCCTGTATTATCCATCTGCTGAAGGGCAGCATCGCGGCTTTTACACTGAAGCCGAGGAAGGTTATAAAGAAAACGGCAAGCAGCAGTCCTTCGTGTTCGTATGCCTTGGCCTTTAATATCCCTCCGAAGGTAAAATTCAGGGAACTGCCGTAATTCATCACAACAACCATTCCGACAAGGGCAAATGCGGTTCCGCCGAGCATATATACAAGGTAGTCCCTGCCGGCATCCATGGCCTTCCTGCTCATCTCATGCATTACGAGCGGAAATGTAACAAGGCTTAATATCTCGTAAAATACATACATTGAGAACATATCGCCCGAATATGCGATACCGAGCACCGCTCCGAGAGTCATCATGAAAAACGCGAAGAAAATGCCCTGTCTGTTGTCATGCTCCATATAATCATACGCATACAACAGTGAAAACGGCCACAGGATCGAAACCAGCAGCGAGAACAGGACTCCCATGCCGTCAACGGCAAATTGCAGTGTGAGCTTATCGGTAAACCTGATCAGATTGATATATACCGGATCCGATATACCCGCATCGCCCAATGCGCCGCTTGCAGCCGCAATGTATAACACAGCGGCAAGATTGACGATCGAAACGATAAATGTATAGATGTTCCGTGATCTTGCCTTTATCTCGGGGAACATGAACAGTATTGCTCCCGCGAGTATCGGAAAGAACACTGAAAAAGAAACCATCATACCAAACATGTCATAACCCCATTTCAGCAATGATCAATTCTATAAAGTTCTTAAGCGGTCCCGGGAATACACCGAGCAGCAGCGAAAGAACACCCATCACGATTATCGGAACCAGCATCATCGGTTTGGGCTCGCAATTCTTGTTTTCGGAATCATTGTAAAATTTGCCAGGGAAGAAGCCGTCTATCGAGATCGGGAAAAGATATCCGGCGGTAAGCAGTGCGCTTATCAGCAGGATCACCGGTCCGATATAGGCAAATGCCCCGATGTCGGATTCAAGCGCGCCCGAGCACAGATACCATTTGCTGATAAAACCTGAGAACGGCGGTATTCCGACAAGTCCGAGCGATGCAAGCGTGAATGAAGCGATCGTAAGAGGCATCTTCTTTCCTATGCCCTTTAGTTCATCAACTCTTGTTATCCCGGTATTATGAATGATCGCACCCGCCACCATGAAGAGATCGTCCTTGATCACCGAATGGAAAATGATATGCATCAGGGCGCCGCATACAGCGACCGGATTAAGTGTCGAGATTCCGAAAAGAACGTATGATACCTGACTGACCGTTGAATAGGCGAATCTTTTCTTCATCACCTTTTCCATATAGGCCATCATCGAACCTATGAATACGGTAACAAGGCTCAGGATCATAAATGTTTTCTGAACATAGGTATTACGTATGGTCTCTGCGCCGATCGAGAAGAAAATGATCCTTATGATGGCTATAACACCGGATTTCGTAATGATTCCCGAAAGTATCGCGCTTGCGGGAGCCGGAGCAACGGGATGCGCCGTGGGCAGCCAGTCGTGCAGCGGGAAAAGACCTGCCTTACAGCCAAAACCTATGATCGCAAGAAGTGTAAATATCAGTATCTCACCTTCATGACCCACGATCTGCGCCTTGTCAAGAATACCTCCGGTACTGAAGCTTACTTCCGTCGAATAGCTGTAGATCATAAATATCGCTATCAGCGACATGAATGCGCCCGCTACCGAATAGAAAAGATATTTTAATCCGGCATTGATCGCTTCTTTTGTAAGATCGTGCAGTACCAGCGGAAGGGATAACAGCGTCATCAGCTCATAAAACAGATACATCGTGACAAGATTGTTCGACATATATATACCGTTCAGAACGCCGAACACGCACAGATAAAAGCCGTAGAACCTGCCTCTTTTTTCATCGTGTTCCATATAGGAAACGCTGTAGAACGCAACCGTCGTGAACATAACAGCCATAAGTGTTCCGAACAGTTTTGAGATCCCGTCGGTACTCAGCTCCATGCTGATCTTTTCGGTAATACTCCATAAGCGGACCGCTCCGGTATTCTTTTGCGCATACAGGGCCAGAAACGTTATGATGGCAGACACGACTGCCGCAGCCGGAAAAAGGATATTCTGGACCTTCTCCTTCATTTTAGTGTAAAAACACAGCAGCACCAATCCGGATAAAAGCGGAATGATCACGGAAAATACAAGCAACATTTTCAAGACCTCTTATGATTGTTTAAAGATTGACTTCAGTCAAATACATCAAGCCCCGCGGATATTATGTCAATGATCGTCTGCGCCTTGATACCGAGCAGGAAATTAAGGGCGGCGAGTACTCCGATCGATCCGAAATACTGCAGTCTTGCCGACATCCTGCTTCCACCGTGCAGGTATGTGTCCCCTTTTGTATCTGGTTGGCTCGTGATATCCGCAGAATAAAGGATTATCACTGATCTTAAGAAATATATCGTATTCAGTATCGTACTTACCGCAAGGGCAAAAAGCGCAATGAACATCCTTCCCCTGAAGCCGACTGCGGCGGTTGCGAACTGAAGCTTTGAAATGAATCCGGAAAGCAGCGGAAATCCTACCATCGAAAAGGCACCGATCGAATAACACAGCGCCGAACCTCTGTATTTCCGACCCATTCCGTACAGCTGCGAAAGCTTTTTGCTGTGCGAACCTTCGGTAAATTCTGCCGAGGACAAAAACAGGAGTGATTTGGTGGCCCCGTGCGAGATTATATGGAACAATGCGGCAATTGTCCCGGCCTTGGTTCCGAGTCCGAGGCCCATATAAATATATCCGATCTGGGCAACGGACGAATAGGCTATCATACGCCTTATATTATCTTCCCTTATTGCGATCACCGAACCGCTTATCATCGCGATAACACCGAAAGTAAACAGTATCTTGTCAACACCGCTCTGTACGATTATGTCAAAACCGATCACTCTGTAGAATATCTTGATGAGAAGCAGTATATAACCTTTTGAGACGATCGATGAAAGCAGCGAACTAGACGCCACATTTGAGTATCCGTACGCATCGGGGATCCACAGATGGAACGGAAACAGACCCGATTTGATCGCAAGGCCGACCGTTATAAGTCCGACAATGACCGTCAGGGTTACCGAATATTTGTCGTCGTTTGCAAGAACACGGACGGTTTCCCTTATGTTGGGCATCAGAAGATGCCCGCTGATCGTATACAGCATCGTAAGACCGATCAGGAAAAGTCCGGATCCTACAAGTGAAATGACCATATAGCGCATTGCGGTCACGACGGACTTACCGATCTGCCTGATCATGATCAGACCGCAGCCTGCGATAGTGTTGATCTCTATGAAAACGTATCCCGTAAACAGGTCATTGGTATATATCATCGAAATGATCGACGCCGTCATCAGATCAACAAGAATAAAATACAGATTCTGTTTGTCTTCGTTAATATCCTTTAAGACTGCCTGCATTCCTGCCATTACCGAAAACAGAGCGATAACCGAGATGAACAGGGCCATCAGTGCTTCAAGCTCCCCTGCCCTTATCTCGTTACCCCAGGGTGCGGGAAAATGTCCCATCAGATATACAAAGCTTTCCCCGCTATTGTGGGTGAAAACGAGCAGTATTCCCGATAATACGGCTACGATCAGCAGTGCGATCCTCGTTACGTATCTTGCGGCCTTTGATGAAAGCACCGAGCTTGCGATGGCCGAGAACATACAGATCATTATCGAGAAGAAAGGAAAATTCCTTACTATTTCCATGATTTTAATCCTCTTGCCTTACCCGCATCAGCGCCTGATCAAGATTTAAGGTGTGATACTGTTTATAGATTTTTATCGTGATCGAGAGCATCAGAGCCGTAACACTTACGGAAACAACGATACCCGTGAGCACCAGACCGCTGGGGATCGGATTGACATAGTGGCTCTTGTCCGTGATCCCGTCAACCATGATAGGAGCCGCAAGTCCCTCGATATAGCCCTGTGAAGCAAGAAGCAGGTAAACAGAGGTGTCCATGATGTTCAGACCTATGATCTTCTTGATCATATTTTTCTGGAACAGAAGGTTCGCGAGTCCTATCGCAAATAAAATTGCGGCAACGACATCATTCAGATGCGTCATTATCAGTTCATACATCTTAATAAATCCTTTCCTATCTGTATTGGAAAAGCACCTTCCCTGCGGTTTTATGTGCCTTCCAAGTGAAGCGTTTCCTTAGATCCTGCCTCTTCTAACAAGTGCATAGAACGAATACATCGTGCAGGCAACGACCATTCCGACACAGATATTTAAGATCAGTATAAGTCCCGAGCTTAATATCGCTCCGGGAGTCCCCAGCGGGATATGCGAATCGAGATGATTGGCACCGGTAAAGAACGAATAGCTTTTTGCAAGGCAGTAGACCATCAACGCCGAAAATGTTATCCACTTGACCGTACCGGCATTCATGAAGCGCTCTGTCTTTTCAAAACCGAAAGCATTCAGATAAAGGATAAATCCGGCTCCGAGAACCGCTCCTCCGGAGAATCCTCCGCCCGGGGACAGATGCCCGTTTAAGACGACATATATTCCGAAGACCATAATGATCGGAAATATGATAGCTGACATCTTCTGCAGGATCGTATCGCGGCTCGGTTCATAGAATCTGTCGCTCAGTTCGTCTTCGCTCTTTGATGCTTCGGCAGAAACAGATGCATCTTTTTTCTCTTCCTTGCGTTTCTTCTTGCCGCTGATCCTCAGCATGACGGTAACACAGATCGTAGCCACAAAAAGCACATTCGACTCGCCAAAGGTATCAAATGCCCTGTAATCAAGTATCATACCGGCAACAAAGTTGACAGCGCCGGTCTCTTCTATTCCCTTTTCGATATACCGCTCGGAAACCTCGTTGTTGTCGGGATTGCTTATCTGTCCGACCGCCGGCAGATTAAGCACCGTAGCCGTAAGCAGGATCGCAAGCGTCAGCACGCTTGTGAGCGCCACTATCCTGTATATCGTTTCCGATACTTTGAGCGTACGTTCCGAAACGAAATTCTGTGTTTTCTTATTCTTCCTCATCGGAAAGACCTCTCTTGTAGAAATTGATATCGATCTGGTTGATCTTCTTTAAGGTCGCATAAAACAGTATTCCTGTCACACCGGCGCCTACCGCGGCTTCGGTGATCGCAAGATCCGGTGATTCCATCAGTATCCAGATGACCGACATGATCAGACTGTATGCCGAAAATATCACTATCGAGCTTAAGATGCTCTTCGTGAAGCTGACCGCAACGGCGCACACTATCAGGAATACGCACAATATGATCATCAGTATATTCATAAATAAATCATCACCGAAAAATCTATTTATATTTTATTCTACTATTTTATTTTTAAAATTCAATGATATAATGAAAATAAGCTTATGATACATGCTAAGAACAAAAAATGCGATCAAACGGCAGACTGTCCGAAAACCCTCCATACAAGAGGCTGTAAATGTTTTCGCACAGTCCGGCCGGAAGGGAGAACAAAATATGTCAGTAACCGACAATCTTAAACAGTTAAGGGAATATATGGCATCTGAACGGATCGATTTCTATGTGGTCCCCACATCCGATTTCCACAGTTCCGAGTATGTGGGCGAATATTTCAGGGCAAGGGAATACTTATCGGGTTTTACGGGTTCGAACGGGACTCTTCTTGTCACCGCCGAACATGCAGCACTCTGGACGGACGGCAGGTATTTCCTGCAGGCAGAGGAACAGTTAAAGGGTTCCGGGATCGAGCTTATGAAGATGCGCCGTCCGGGTGTTCCGACTCTGTGTGAATTTATCACCGACAATCTTCAAAAGGATCAGACACTCGCATTTGACGGACGTGTTTTCTCCGTTACCGAAGGCGAAGATCTTGAAAAAGCAGACGCCGAAGCCGGTGCCCGCATCAGATTTGACGTTGATCTTGTATCCGGAATTTGGAAGGACAGACCTTCTCTTTCATGCAACCCGGTATTTATCCTCGATGAGAAATATACCGGGAAATCTGCCGCTTCAAAGCTTGAAGACATCCGCAATTTCATGTCCGAAAAGGAATGCGATCTCCATATCGTGACTTCACTTGACGACATAGCCTGGATACTGAATCTGCGCGGAAGCGACGTGGAATGCAACCCTGTTTTCCTGTCCTATCTTATCATTTCCGATAAAGCCGGAATTCTGTTTGTACAGGAAGATGCGGTCGGGGACGATGTCAGGGAGTATCTGGAGTCACTTAACATACAGATCCGGCCTTACGATTCGATCTATGTATATATCACAGACAATTCCTTCAAGGGCAAAAGCATCCTGATCGACAAAAACCGCCTCAATTACAAGTTATACCGTATCCTTGTCGACAATGACACTCTTGTGGAAGAACAGAATCCTTCTGTCCTTATGAAAGCCTGCAAGAATCCCATCGAGGCCGAAAACCTTCGTAAAGCCAATATTATCGACGGTGTGGCGATGGTCAGATTCCTTCACTGGCTTGATACGAATATCGGAAAACAGAGGATCACCGAGATCTCGGCAGCCGACAAGCTTGAAGAATTCCGTTCCGAAGGTGAAGGCTTCCGCGGTATCAGCTTCCATACGATCTCCGGTTACAATGAGCACGGAGCGATCATCCATTACGGCCCTACTCCCGAGACAGACAGTGAGCTGCAGCCTAACGGCTTCCTGCTTGTGGATTCCGGTGCACAGTATTGTTTCGGTACTACCGACATCACGCGTACGATAGCTCTGGGTGAGCTTACCGAAGAGATGAAGCATCAT
>JAILIQ010000090.1 GCA_024695205.1 Lachnospiraceae bacterium | reverse complement strand
CAGGGTTGAAAACAGCCTTTATAAAAGGAGGAGTATATATATGTATGTTCTGAAAATCGATTTTCCGACCGGGATCGCCTATTTTACGGGGAAGAAAAAGATAGTTCAGGGGACGGAGTCACCGGGTCTTACCGATTCGATAGATCAGGCGAGGATTTTTGATTCGGAGGCGGAAGCAGCCAAATTCTGCAAGATGCTGATCAAGAAATATGATATGGAGTTCTATTATACCGATCTTGAAGCAGCCCAGGAAGGCGATACTGCCGATGAAGATGTTGATTTCTTTGTTGATCTTGACGAAGAACTTTCGGATGAAATTGCCAAGGAATTCAAGGATCCGGAATAAGCCGGGCAGATATGGTCAGGCTTAAAAAAGAATCCGGGAGAAGGCAGGTTTATGCTTGATTTTTTAAAAAAACTGTTAGGTCTTGGGAGAAACACTAAATTCGTAAGAAATTATCTGAGTGATACCAACCTCAGAACTGCCATCTATAACGCTTTTATCGTTATAGCCATGGAAACGTGGATGATCATCAGATTTATCGTACAGACCGCGATCCCGAAGAAACTGACTTTTGCACAGTCTTTTCCCAGCGTGAAGAATTATATCATACTTCTCGTTACGGGTATCGTAATGTTCATATTTGCGCTGGTATACCATTTCGGAAGCAAAAAACGCAGAACTCTCGGAACGCTGCTGATCATCGCATTTGCGGTGATATGTGTGTATTTCGGGATGATCACATCCTTAAGCGATCTTACGAGCGGCAGGGAGCTGACCTGTTACATCACGATGATGATGTTTACGGCTACCCTGCTGATATGGAAACCTTATATTTCATTATTTATTCTGATCTGCTCATTCTATATTTTCGGCTATCTTGGAAATCTTGCGGTTGCCGAAGCTACCGTGGGTAAGTATGAGAGCCTGGTCAGTGCGGGCGTTGACAGCTCGGTGATCATCACGGCTCTTGGTAAGAAGGCCGATATCATTTATCAGGAATCCGTAAATGCTCTTGCCGACAAGAGGGCATATTTCTTCAGATGGCTTTCAGAACCCTGCATGCAGAAGGGTGATATCATCAATCTACTGTTCTTCTATATTACTCTCGCAATGCTCAGCACAAGCATATACATGCAGAGACTGACCGAAGCCAAGAAAGACGAGGGTCTTGAACAGACTTACAAAGAACTGCATAAGAAGTCGATCACCAATGCGGTTACCGGCATCTACAATATGACTCATTTTTCCGAAGAAGCGCAAAAGCTGCTTACGGCAGAGGGTACCGATCCGCAGAAAAAGGCTTTCCTGTTCATCAACATAGTAAATTTCAGCAATTATAACGAAAAATACGGCTTTGAGAAGGGCAACGAGCTGCTTAAGACCTGCGCGGGTCTTGTAAGAGGCTGCTTTTACGACGATCTTTATGCGAAATCGAGCGATGACCATTTTGTGGTCCTGACGGATGAAGATAAGGCGGAGAGCAGACTTGAAGCGTTAAAGACGAAGGTGGAATCCATAGAAAAGACCGTCAAGCTCGGTATCAAGGCGGGCGGTTATATCCCCAAGGATGCGACCATAGATCCCAGAGGAGCCCTCGACAACGCCAGATACGCATGTAACTCGATCAGAAAGCGTAAAGCCCTTTATTTCCAGCTCTATGATGAGCGCATGGAAGAGGAGCTGAAGCGGAAGAAATATATCATCAACAATCTTGAAGAGGCTATCGCCAACGGTTATATAAAGCCTTATTACCAGCCTGTCGTATGGGCAAAGGACTACAGGCTGTGCGGCGTCGAGGCGCTTGCGCGCTGGATAGACCCGAATCTTGGTTTCCTCTCACCCGCGGCTTTCATTCCGGTACTTGAAGAATACAAGGAAATACATAAGCTTGACTCGGCGATCATGAAAGCTGTCTGCCGTGATATAAGGGAACACCTCGATAAAGGCTTTCCTGTCGTTCCGGTGTCGATCAACTTCTCAAGACTTGATTTTGAACTGACCGATATCGTAGGGGAGTTTGAAGGCTATGTCAGGGAATACAATGTGCCCAAGGAATATCTCCACATTGAGATCACGGAGAGCGCGCTGACTGAACAGGCGGGAATATTAAGGGACAATATCAATATCGTAAAAGAACACGGATACCCGGTATGGCTTGATGATTTCGGATCGGCTTATTCTTCGCTTAATTCGCTGAAGGAATACAGCTTCGACGTAATGAAGATCGATATGGCTTTTTTGCGTAATTTTGACACCAATCCCAAAGCAAAGCCCATCATCGAAAATGTCATAAGACTTGCAAAAGACGTAAATATGGAGACCCTGACGGAAGGCGTCGAGACGGAAGCCCAGGCGGTATTCTTAAAAGAGGCAGGCTGCGGCAGGCTTCAGGGATTTTATTTCGGAAAGCCGATGCCTGTGGAAGAGCTGGATGAGTCGATCAGATCGGGGAAATATACGGTTTCGATAAAGGAAGACTCTAAATGATAAAGGAGATGCCCGAACGGTCGATGAAGATCCTCCGTCGGAAGAGAAACTGGCTGCTCCTGGCATGGCCGCTCGGAATGGCTGTGTATCTGAGCGCGCGTTTTATACCGGACGCCGCCGAGAAAGTGTATGCCAAAGGGATTTTCAGGGTCTATGCCCTGATCATGTCACATATAACGGGAATACTGCCTTTTTCACTTGCAGAGATCCTGCTCATATTGTTTGCGTTGTTCCTGACCGGTGTCACAGCAGCCGGCATCGTACACATAATCAGGACAAAAGACGGGAGATTACCCGCTGTCTGCGGACTGCTGCGGGATCTGCTGTGTATAACAGGCATAGTTTTTTTCTGGTTCATGATCGGCGCGGGGACAAACTACTACAGATACGAATTTTCCCGATATTGCGGGCTTGAGATAAAAAAATCGACCACGGAGGAGCTCTACGGTCTTTGCACGGAACTGGCCGAAAAGGCCGGAAAAGCGCGTGCTGAAGCCGTAAAGGAATCTGCTGCGGGGGCCTGGGCCAATGAAAGCTTTGTTTCGGCGCGTTCAGACAGGGAACTGGCTTATGAGGCAAAGCTTGCGATGGAAAAGCTGGGTCTTTCCTATGATGTGCTCCAAGGATGGTATCCGAGGCCCAAAGCGGTATTCTTTTCAAGATTCATGTCTGAATTTAACATAACGGGAGTTTATTTTCCGTGGACCGTGGAAGCCAATGTCAATGTGGATGTTCCGGATTATACGATCGGAGTCACACTCTGTCATGAGCTGAGCCATTTACGGGGCTTCATGCGTGAGGACGAAGCGAATTTCATAGGGTATCTTGCATGTGTAAATTCAGACTGCAGCGAGCTTGAGTATTCGGGATACATGCTTGCGCTGGTCTATGCCGGCAATAAGCTTTACGCGGATTCTCCCGAGCTGTATGCAAGTATTTATTCGATGTATACGGAGGGCATGCGGGCAGATCTTAAAGAGCATTCAAAGTACTGGAAGCAGTTTGAGGACACGGTCCTCAGCGAAGTCGGGGAAAAGATGAATGACACTTACCTTAAGGCCAACAACCAGACAGACGGGACAAAGAGCTACGGAAGGATGGTCGATCTGCTGCTTGCGCAGTACAGGGCCGGACTGGAGTAAATATAGCGATAAAAAAGAAGAGGTAAACATTAAAATGACAAGGTTGATCAGGATATTGATCGCAGCCGCCACAGCTGTTATGATCACGTGTGCGTTCGGCGAAACGCCCACAAGGGCAGAGGATGAGCCTCCGGTGGTCTCCGTAAAGGCAACGCTCGGGTCACTCGCGCAGAACGGGGCCGGAAACGGACTGCTCGAAGAATATGATAAGGTTCATGAGATCGTGGCGGATACCGATGCCGTATTTGAAGAAAAGTACGGAAAGATGACCTATAAGAAGAACGGATTTACCAAGAAAGAACTCAAGCTGGTAGCGTCGCTTATCTACTGCGAGGCGAACAGCATGTGTTTTGAAGCCAAGGTGGCCGTTGCCAATGTCGTTCTGAACAGGATGAACAATACCGACCCGAATGTCTGGGGGCACTGCAATACCATTTATGATGTGATCTATGACAGAAGGTGGGGCGTACAGTTCTCACCCACAGCGGGCGATCCTTCGAGTATGGACAAGGCCATGGCACTGTATTCGGGCCTGGACAGCGCCAAATACGAAAACTGGCAGATCAGGGCGATGAACAGCTGCATAGAGGCGGCAAAAGCTGCACTTGCGGGTTATAAGGCGGTTCCCGACACTTTTATGTATTTTAACAGCCATCTGGTGGCTTCGCGCGAGAAGTGCCAGAATCAGGGAAGGCCGTTTGCCATCATTGAAAGACATATTTATTATAAATAATATTTTTGATCCGGGAGGAAAAAGGAAAATGAACATTGTTTGTCTTGATCTTGAGGGGGTTCTGGTGCCCGAGATATGGATCGCTTTTTCGGAAGCGAGCGGGATACCCGAGTTGAAGCGCACAACGCGCGATGAGCCTGATTACAACAAACTCATGAACTGGCGTCTGGGCATCTTAAAGGAACACGGTCTGGGACTTAAACAGATACAGGAGACTATCGAAAAGATCGAGCCCATGGAGGGTGCGAAAGAATTTCTCGATGAACTGCGTCAGATAACCCAGGTGATAATCGTGAGCGATACTTTTACCCAGTT
>JAILIQ010000072.1 GCA_024695205.1 Lachnospiraceae bacterium | reverse complement strand
TACTGGTAATGGCGTGGCAGTGCGATACGGCGGCCGCTGTCCGAAATAAGATGCAGATACCAGGTCTCGTTAGAAATATCATAAAGAATTCCGCCGGAATTAGGGAAAAACGAAGGGTACTCCGCGATCGTCACGTTCAGTATATGTTCATCCTGTTCGGTCACAACACCCGTATCCGCATCAGCGTAAAGTATCACATCGGAATTGTATTCATCCGAATCCATGGCGAGAAAATATCTTTTTCCGTCCTTTCCGCCAAGATCCTGAAAAATTCTCCGCCCCGCATCGTTTTCAAAATACTTCAGGTTTTCTCCGTTCCTGTCACAGATACTCAGCCTTTTGGTATCATAGTCGAACCTCCAGAGATGTCCGTCATCTGTAACCGCCATCAGTATCGGAGCAGTATCCTCCTCTGACACTATACTGCCGGTCTCGTTAAAGAAACGATCAAATACATGGATAGCACCATTCCCGGCATCTTCAAGAAAAACCGTACCGTCAGCCAGTACATTTACGGATCTGACAGGGAATACGGGTGTATAAGAAACTGCCTTCCCCGATTCCGCCGGGCGCAGCAGTATGATCGGTGCCCATTCCGGACCGACGATGTCGGTTTTTCTGTCCATAATCTGTAAAAGAACATACCCGCCTGCCGCACTGCTTCCTGCGATCTGTACACCATCCTCCAGTTCCTTTACCGGCACCTTGAATACGCTTCTTTCTCCTATCCGTTCATAAGACTCCCAGAGTGCGGGGATCGGCGTAGGTGTGGGCGTCGGTATCTTAATCGGCGTCAGAGTGCTTTCCTGCTCTAAAGTCGGAGCTGTTGTCTCCTGTGCTGTCCGGCTCCCGGTCTCCGGTCCTGAATTTTTCCTGCACCCGGAAAGTCCCCAAATGCAGATCAAGCAGGCCAGTATCACGATACCGGCCTGCTTTAAAGCAAAACAATTCTTCTTTTTATTCATTCTCTCTCCAATACAAAAACGGTCGATCATTCCAAACCGTTACGCAGATAAAACAGCCTTCGTCGTTCTTCGGGCTCGCCCGGCCATGCAAAATGCTCCAGACATTCGACCTTAAAGCCTTTTCCGAATATCTGTGTCCACTCCTCGTCTGACCGGCTGACCATGCGCAATACCCCGTCCACATGCAGCAGATTGCCGTTTTGAAGTTCTATTCCCTTTGCCGCTGCAGCTTCGGGTGAAACATAATAGTTCATCCCTATGATCACAGGTGCACCCTTTTTCACGATACGGGATACTTCTCGAAGTATCTCCTCCGCAGTCTCGGGTAATACAACATCCAGCACATTGGAGCAAATAAAGCCGTCGTATGTTTCCGAAGGAACCTTAGCAAGCCATTCACCGCCTGCACAGAGGATTTCCATCCGATCCTTTGCGCCGAAGACTTCCGCATACAATTTGGCGGTATCTGCTGCTCCCGGCGCGGGATCCACAGCCGTAACGGCTTTGCATCCGCTTCTGGCGGCTATGATACCTGCCCACGCATTTCCGCAGCCATAATCGAGGACCTTCTCACAGGCACCTAAGGATGCCGCAGCCTTTAACAGTTTTTCCGACGGAGCCATTGCCTGCCAGTCATCGGCACTGTATCCGCGTGCTTCGCTTTTATCTTCGTCCGACAGTTTCAGGGCGCTGTCCCAAAAGTCGATTATTTTCTTATGATCATCCGATAAATTCATAAATAGCCTCCTAAATCAAAACCACAAGTCCACAAAAACGCGATTAATCATGCGAACTTATAATGATTATACCACGATTTATGAATTTTTAAACAGTTTTTTATTCAGGAGGCTTTGCTCAGAAGCACTTTGTCATTATCAAAACGCGCCGTGCACTCACTCTATGTTCTTTAATGCCACATCCATCGGGATATGTCTGATCCTGATATAGTCTATGACAGACACAAATGCGTATCCGATAAGAAGATACAGTACCGAAAGGATCATCGAAGGTATGCTCATGTTAAATGCAAAATAACCGTCCATCTGAAGCATGAATATCTTGAATATCCATATCATCAGGTAATAGCCTGCCACAAAGCCTGCCGCAGCAAACAGTATAACGACTATCGCAGTCGGAACGATGTAGAGTGAACCGATCTCAGTATTTTTGAAGCCGAGGATCTTTGCCATCGATATGGAATGCTCGTTGCGTTCGATGATTATCTTTGCAAGAAGATATATAAGCGCTGCAGTGAGCACTATCAAGGCATACTTGAATACTCTTATGATCCCGCCAAATGAATGATTCAGCTGGTTTGTAACCTTCAGGATGTCATCATTTGTGATCACCGTTGCGATATACTGATCGTCGATATCCTTTATTTCCGTACGTGAAAAGTATCCGGAGAAATCTCCGTCCTTCTTTTCAAATGTCTCGTTAAAGCATTCCTCATCCATGAAAACAGCAATGCCGCCTTCATAGTCTACTGTACCGATCACACTGAAGGAATAACTCTCGCCTCAGGGACAAAAACAGGCGAAGCATTTGTTTCAAGTGCTTTTGCTAAAAAGTTTGGGCTGCATAAAGGTGAGAGCATAACCCTAAACGAGGAATA
>JAILIQ010000023.1 GCA_024695205.1 Lachnospiraceae bacterium | reverse complement strand
TCTTACAGTATCTTTGATGCTGCGCGATGAGCTGGTTTCCCGCGGTTATACGGTAATAATGACCCGTACAGTCAATGATGTCGATATTTCCAATGTTGAACGCACAAAGATCGCCAATGATGCCAATGCAGACGCGTTTGTAAGGATCCATGCGAACGGCAGTGAAAATTCCTCCGTAAAGGGCATGGAAACGATATGCATGACCTCAGAGAATCCGTTCAACGCCGGGCTGCATTCCGTTAGCCGTAAGCTGTCGGATTGCATTCTGAACAATATGGTTTCAAGGACCGGAGCCAACAAACGCCCCGTATGGGAAACCGATACAATGACCGGGATCAACTGGTCCAAGGTTCCGGTTACCATTGTCGAAATGGGTTTTATGACCAATGCGACGGAGGATGAGCTGCTTTCGGACACGTCCTACCAGAAGAAGATCGTCACCGGAATAGCAGACGGACTTGATGAATTTTTCGGTAAATGAGGATAAACATGAGACAACTATTTAAAACTGTTCTGATCCTGCTTACGATCGCGGTATTTGCCTGCGGATGCAAAAAAGAAGATACGGAGGAACCGACGGTCACAAGCCATGATTTTACAGTTGAGCAGTGGGCTGAATTCATTGACCAGAAGGAGGCCGCTCAGGCGGAGGCAGCCAAAAGAGCCGCAGAAGAAGCTGCTAACGGAGATACCGGCACGAACGGTACGGACGGATCGGAGCAGTCACAAAACAGCTCGTCTTCGGATAACCCGGCCGATAGCGGTTCATCTTTAACGGATCCTACACCTACACCGGCACCGGTGACCGTAATAGTGATCGATCCAGGACATGGAGGCGGATATACCGGTGCGACCTACAACAAGGTCGTTGAAAAGGATCTGACATTAAAGACAGCCAAATTTGCACGAGATTATCTTGAGGACAATTATGAAAATGTAGAGGTTTATCTGACAAGAGAGGAAGATAAGGCGTTAGCGGATAATCTTGTCGATGATCTTGAAAAAAGGGCAAAGATAGCGAAGGAACATAAGGCGAATGCACTTGTGAGCATTCATTTCAACGCCTCGGAGAATCATAACAGAACAGGAACATATATCTATGTTTCGAGACGTTCGCAGGTTAAGGATGAATGCAAGGGTCTCGCAAGAGCGATAATGAAGGAACTGACAGAACTCGGCACAAAAGAACGCGCGATAGAAGAGAGAAAGAGCAATGACATGTTCGATGACAGCGGGGACGCATATGATTATTATGCGATCAACCGCCACTGTGCCGCAAGAAATATCCCCGGCATCATCGTGGAGCAGTGCTTTATGGACAATGAGGAGGACAGGCAGTTCATCGAATCCGATATGGCTTTAAAGATGCTCGGAGAGGCGAACGCAAGAGGCATTGCCGAATATTACGGTCTGACCCGGAAAGCCGAATGAACGATGAAAACCGGTGAACCGTAACTACCAATGGACAGTAAACCAATAAACAGCTAAACCAATAAACAGCTAAACCAATAAACAGCTGAATCAATAAACAGCTGAATCAATAAACAGCTGAATTCGTGACCCGTAACAATCAATAAACAACAAAACAATGAACAACAAAACCGCTGCAGATATTTCTGCAGCGGTTTTAGTTGCTGTTCCGTTAAATTATTCCAAACTAATATATTAAGCTAACTATTAGTACTTTGAATAACCTGACGAGTACCAATAAAAATTAGCACTTTGTAACGTTAGCAGCCTGAGGTCCCTTCTCGCCTTCGACAACATCGAAAGTTACCTTCTCGCCATCCTCGAGTACTTTGAAGCCGTCCATGTTCAATGCTGAAAAATGAACAAATACATCATTGCCATCTTCGTCTGAAATGAAACCAAAGCCCTTCTTGGCATTGAACCACTTAACAGTACCGTTTTTCATATAATGCCTCCTGAAAAAAATAAAAAATCATAAAAGATGCATACAACACATCCAATAATAAATTTATCATAAAAAAAATTAAATGTCAAGAAAAAATACCCCTTAAAACAGCATTAATCGCAATAAATAGTCTTGCAAAGAGCAGACAGTGATGATATTATTTTAGAGGGAAGAAAGTTAAATTTAGATTATTTATATGAGGGTTCCAAAAACATGAGTGAAAGTCTGGTTATCAGGACATTTGGCGGCTTTTCGATGACCTACGGGGATAAGACTATTTCCGATCAGGATAACAGATCTAAGAAGCTGTGGATAATCCTTGAGTATATAATCGCATTTCATGATCGTAACATACCCCAGTCAACCATTATCGATCTTATCTGGAATGAGGAAAGCGTTTCGGCGGATCCCGAGAATGCGCTTAAGACCGCGCTTCACAGGATAAGAGGAATGATCGATGAGCTGGAGCTGCCTGAGAAGAAGACAGTGATCCGAAAACAGGGAACGTTTTCCTGGAACAAGACGATCAGCTGTGAATACGATTTTGAAGATTTTATCGCGCTGTATAACAAGGCGATCGCAGGCGAAAAAACCGATGAAGAACGAATAGATCTGCTTATCAGGGCATTTGAGCTTTATAAGGGGGAGTTCCTTCCGAAATGCTCGACCGAAAGCTGGGCATCCAATCTTGCCACACGTTATCTGAATATTTATGAAAAGCTTGTTAATGAGCTTGCGCAGCTTCTTGTCAAATACGAACGGTACACTGAAGTGACCGATATCTGTGGAAAAGCGGCTTCGCTCGATCCGCTTGACGAAAATATCAATTTTTATCTGGTCCTCGGACTTTACAAGTCCGGCAATCAGCACAAGGCCATCGAACAGTACAAGCGCATCACCGATGTCTATTACAATGAATTTGGAATTGATTCCCCGGATCGTTTCCAGAAACTTTTTGACGAGATAACATCTCACCAGAGCGGTTATGAGGCCGACCTTAAATCGATCCAGGGCGATCTGTACGAGAAAAACGCCGAAAAGACCGCATATTACTGTGATTATTCGGTATTTCAGCATTTTTACAAGATCCAGGCCAGAAGCTGTGAGCGTAACGGAATGTCGATATTCCTTATGCTGCTGACGATCAGAAACAAGGATAAGCTTTCGGATGACAAGGAACAGATAAAGCAGGCAATGGACAAGATGCAGACGGTGATCTCACAGGCCTTGAGAAGCAGTGATATCTATTCCCGCTACAGCATCAACCAGTTCATTGCAATGCTCCCGACCGCATGCTATGAGAACAGCCTGCTTATCGGTGAACGTGTGCTGAAGCGTTTTGATTCTACAAGACCCAATCTGAAGGTAAGTGTGAGCTTTGCGGTAAAATACCTTGAACCGCAGATGTTTGACCACTCCGATGAATATTAAACGAACAATAAAAAAACGGCTGTCGTTTGTGACAGCCGTTTTTTCTCGGATATTATTCAAGAAGACCTTCTTCACGAAGCTTTTTCTCATAATCCTCGAAAATGAAGGAGAGCACGGGAGCAACACCCACAAGTTCGCATCCGTACAGGATCGATCCGTCATCAAGATATTCCTTGCGGATCAGCTTGATGACCGTAAACAGCTTGGCATCCTCGTCACCGAGCTGAATGCAGGCGTTGAAATAATAATCAAGCGGGAAATCACTGGTGGAAATGAATCCGATGCCGCCTTTTGAGATATCGGTAACATGAATGGGAGCTTCGATGCCCTCGATCTTTTCATGATCCTGTTTGAACAGTGAGGATATTTCAAGTGTCAGAGTTACAGGCAGTCTTTTAAATTTTCTTTTCTCTGTGGTGATCGTATTTTCCATAAATGTGTAAACCTCCGTAAAATACATATGCGGTGTAACCGATATTACTTTATGTGTTTAGGATAGCATATTTACATAAAAAAGTCACGCTTTTTATGATGATATGTTGCCGTTTGCCATGATCAGGGAACATCATAGGTTGCAGGCACTTCTCTTACGACTCCCGGAATATAATCCATGATATATCTGTAATAGTCATTCAGCAGGATCCCTTTGGAAACGGCAAATTTGTTTTTTACGATCCGGCTGACATTTTCAATATATCCGTCGGGCAGTGTCACATCGGAAAGCATAGTGACTTCGTGTGTTTTGGAGTTATATTTGCACAGGTCGGTAATAAAACTCTGATTGCCGAAGATCACGAGAGCAGGAGAATCCGAGAGGATATCGGTGCCCATGAACAGCCGCGAATCATATTCAAGCCCGAACAGGTTCGACAGAGTGGGCATCATATCAAGGCTGGAAGCATATTTGTCAATGATCACGGGCTCCTCTATACGCGGATTCCAGATCACAAAATTATTCCTGAAAAGCTCAAAATTGCGTTCCACGTGCCCGCCTGCCGCTTCATCTATCGATTCGTCACTCAAACCGTAAGGGTAATGATCGGCTCCGAATGCGATAACCGTATCATCAAGCCTGCCGGCCTTATCAAGCTCGTCGATAAGGTATTCGAGAGCTTTGTCAAGCTCGACGTTACAGGCGATATAGGCTCTGAGCTCGGAGCTGTAGGGAAGGGACGAGACAGCCTCCATGTTTTTGCGGGCAATGAAATTATCATTGAAGCCGTACTCGAGATGTCCGCTTACAGTCATGTAATAAGTGTGGAAATGTTCGTCATTGATATATTCGGGGATCGTCAGCTCCATCATCTCGAGATCCGACTCGGGCCAGGTGTCGGTAACATTAAGTCCTTTACGTTTGGCTTTATAAACATAACCCATGTTCGGGTGCGTCTCGTCGCGGCCGTAATATGTGTAGGAGTGGTCATGGTATGCACGGCAGGTGTACCCGAGCTTTAAAAACTGCCAGCCGAAGCAGAACGGGAGAGCATTGTTCTTAGAACGTTTAAAGCTGTTGGTATTATAGGGCAGAAGCCCCATACATTCGACATATTCCCCGTCGCTCGTGCTTGTGTACCATATCGGGTTATAGAAATTTGTAAATACGAAGCCCGAATGTGTGAGCTTGTAGAGAGTAGGCGTCACATTTTCATCCACAGCCCAGGGAGAGTAGCCTTCGCATGTCAGATATATGAAATTACAGTCTTTAAACATACCGGTATACCGGTTTTTCCTTGTGGGTTCGCTCGCGGCGAAGTATTCGTGCAGAGAGGCGATCTCCTTGTTTTTTTCAGCGGCTGCAAGAGCGGAAAAATCAATATCGAGTACATTCGGCGAGGTATCGACCGGTGTCGGGGTAGGCGACGGAATGGGCGTAGGCGTTGGCGAAACACTCGGTGCCAGCGTCGGTGCGGGCGACGGAACGGGCGAAGGGGTCATACTTACTGCCGGCAGGACATTGTTACTGACCCCGGACATATTAAGAGAAGCGCCGCCCAGATCAAGATCGTTTCCGGAGTCGGACAAAACATTTCTTACATCAAGTCCCGCTGAGGTAATAAGTCCTAACTTCTGTACTCCCAGATCGAGAACGAAGCTGTTATGATACAGATCGAAAGAAGTATTGGCGCCTGTTCCCGCAAATGAGAGCGAAAAAACAACAAAAGCATAGAGCATCATCGAAAATGAAATGAGTCCTGTCCTTACAAGAAGCAGAGGGATCCTGCCGGAAGAGGATCCGGAAGAAGTTGTCTTTGAATCTGTATTTGCCAGAAAGACCGCGATAAATCCGTATCTTGCCATAAGAAAGACCGCGGCGGCGGGAACCGCCAAAAGAAGTATAAGCTGCGGTATCGAAGAGACGATACCGTGAAGGGCTTCTTTCCAGAATTCCGTAACATCTCCGGCATTCTGTGTCACCGAGTAAACTGAGACAAATACCTTGAATATGTTGTAGTAGACGGTCTGAAGTCCGAAATATACTGCGGTCATCGTCATGATAAGACCCAGGATCACACGGTTTATGATCACGTTCTTAAAGCTGGTCAGGGAAAAAGCAAGGAGTCCGTAGATAGCAGAAAACAGGACGGCATAAAGCAGTCCTGTATCAAAGGTTTTGAAAATACTGATGTGGAGTACACACTCCATAAACGAAAACAATATCGGAAAGAAAAGGATCCCGACAGGAAATTTCCGGTACATGAGCCTTACCTCAAAGTTATGATATTGTCATGTGCGCAGGCATGATCAATCTGTTTCACCTGTAAATACTTCAACCGCAGGTCCGGTCATGAAAACAGTGTTAAGTCCGGGGTCATATTTTATTATCAGACTCCCGCCTTTCATTTTTACATTCACCTCATTCTCGGTAAGACCGTTCAAAATGCAGGCATAAGCGCTTGCACAGGCCCCGGTGCCGCAGGCCATTGTCTCTCCCGAACCGCGCTCCCAGACACGAAATTCGATATGGGTACGGTCGATAACGTGAACGAATTCGATATTGGCTCTTTCGGGAAAGATCTCGTGATGTTCATATGCGGGACCGAGTTCCTCAAGCGGCACTTCATCGACGTTGTCAACGAAGGTAACGGCATGGGGGTTGCCCATCGAAACAAAGGTGAAGCGGTGGCATCTTGCCAGCACCGCAAGGGTGTAGCCCATCTTGTTTTCTTTAATGATATCTGTATTAAGCGGGATAGCCGCAGCGTCGGTTATCGGGGCGCCCATATCCACAGTTGCGCCGGTTACGACCCTGTCAGTTACACCGGCTGACTTATCCGCTTCGGTTTTATTCTCTGAACCGTCAGCCAGGATGAGCTTCAGATGCTTGATCCCTGACAGGGTCTCGATATCGAGCTGTTTTTTATCTGTCATGCCGTGCTCATATACGTATTTACCGACACAGCGGATCGCGTTGCCGCACATCCTGCCGCGTGAGCCGTCATTATTGTACATATCCATGAAAAAATCGGCTTTGTCGGAAGGCTTTATCAGAACGATACCGTCTCCTCCGATACCGGTGTGGCGGTCGGAGAGTCTTATCGAAAGCTTTTCGGGATCTTCGATCTTTTCTTCAAAGCAGTTAAAATAAATATAATCATTTTCGCAACCCTGCATTTTTGTGAATTTCATAAATCTTACCTCGGATCATTTAAACTCAAAACTGATACAATCCTTATTTTACAACAGTTAAGTATCAAATGCAAACAAAAGCGTGTTCAGGTTAAAACCATTTCACTTATTGCTAATAAAGTCGGATATTGTTATAATGGGATACAGATTGCGGATCAAGGCAATGATTTTATTCAGGGAGGATTTTTATGTCACGTAATGTAAAAAACAGCGGTGAACTTGGGGCATTACCTGCTTACAGGCTTGAATACGAGGAATATGTACCCGATTGTAAGGGACAGGGTATGGTGTTCAGACATATCAGGAGTGGGGCAAGAGTATGTGTAATTTCTAATGATGATGAAAATAAAGTATTTATGATCTCATTCCGCACCAATCCGACGGATGATACGGGTGTACCACATATTACCGAGCATTCGGTGCTGTGCGGTTCGGATAAATTCCCGCCCAAGGATCCGTTTATGGAGCTTGCGAAGGGATCGCTCAATACATTTCTTAATGCGTTCACATATCCCGATAAGACCTGCTATCCTGTTGCGAGCTGCAACGACAAGGATTTCAACAACCTTATGGATGTTTATATGGACGCGGTTCTGCATCCGAATATCTACAAGCATGAGGAGATATTCAAGCAGGAAGGCTGGCACTATGAGATCGCATCGAAGGACGATCCGATCACGATCAACGGCGTTGTCTACAGCGAGATGAAGGGTGCCTTCGGAAATGCTGAAGACAGGCTTGAAAGATCTGTATTTTCGGCTCTTTATCCCGACAATACCTATGGTGTTGAGTCCGGAGGCGATCCGAAATCGATACCGGATCTTACATATAAGCAGTTCCTTGATTTTCATTCGAAATTCTATCATCCGACCAACAGCTATATCTACATTTACGGAAATATGGATGTTGAAGACAGGCTTGAGTGGCTTGATGAAGCATATCTTAAGGAATATGACGTTCAGCCGGTAGATTCGGAGGTTAAGACCCAGCAGCCGATCGGGACAAAAGAGATCCATTCGTTCTATCCTCTCGAAGAGGATGCTCCTGAAGAAGATGCGGGATTCCTTGCCTGGGCCTTCATGTTCAGCAATTATGACGATACTTTGAAAAATGCGGCAATGAGCGTACTTACCGATGTTCTTTTCAACGTTTCGGGAGCTCCTGTAAAGGAGGCGCTTGTCAAGGCCGGGATCGGAAAGGATGTTTCGAGCTATCTTTCGTCTTCGCTCAAACAGCCCATGGTCATGACGGTTGTGCGCAACACTGAAGCTGACAAGCTTTCTGAAATGAAGAAAGTGATCCTTGATACACTCAAAAAGATCGCTGATGAAGGAATAAACAAAAATTCCCTTCTTGCTGCAATAAACGGTAATGAATTCCAGTATTGCGAAGCCGATTTCGGAGGCTTCCCCAAGGGACTTGAGTATGGTGTTATTGCGCTTACGACATGGCTTTATAACGACAGTGAGGCATTTACGAGACTTCATCAGACCGAACTTTTTCCTAAGCTGCGTGAACTGATCGAAAAGGGATATTATGAGGATCTGATCAGGGACTACATGCTTAATGCCGACAGCCAGGTATTCAGCGCCATCGCGCCGAAGAAGGGACTCGGGGCCGAAGAGGAAAAGAAGCTTGCCGACAGGCTTGCTGCGATGAAGGCAGCCATGAGTGACGAAGAGATCGAAAAACTCGTTGCCGATACCCTGGCTCTTAAAACCTATCAGAGCGAGGGTTCGACTCCCGAAGATCTTGCCACGCTGCCGCTGCTTGAGAGGAAAGACCTTAGACGCGAGATCACTCCCTATATCAACGAAGAGACCGAGATCTCGGGCATACCGACCCTGTTCCATGAGACAGATACCAACGGGATCGTTTATCTTAAGCTCCTGTTCAACGCTTCGATGCTGAATGCCGATGAGCTCTTCTGTGCAAGCCTCGGCCTGGGATTGATGGGAGATATGGATACGGCGGATTACAGCTACCTTGAATTGAACAATCAGATCAATATACATACAGGCGGTATCGGAAACGATATGTCGGGATATAATGTCAGGGCTTTGGGCAACGAGCCTGAAAAGTACAAGACATATGTTTCTGTCAGCGGTAAGGTTTTGTCCCACAGTTTTGGCAAAATGACCGAACTTATGGCCGAGGAAATGCTCAGAACGGATTACTCTTCACTTACAAGAGTGAGGGAACTGCTTGCCGAAAGGATCTCGCGTTTTCGTTATACTCTTTCGGCATCAGGTCATGCAACGGCTATACACCGCGCAGGGTCATATATTTCTTCAAGCGAGCGTATTTATGATATTTCCGCAGGATACAGCTCATATAAAACCATATGCCAACTGGCGGAAATGTCCGACGATGAGCTTAAAAAGGAGATAGAAAAGGCTGAATCTGTTGTAAAGAAGCTTCTTGTAAAGAAAGCTCTGATGATCGATATCACCTGCACAAGGGAATTGCTCGAGAGCTCCCGCGAAGAGCTTAAAAAGCTCCTTGACCTTATTCCTGAAGGAGAAAAACCGGCAGCAACATTCGGAATTATATTTGAAGATGATCTGAAAAATGAGGGATTCAAGTCCTCGGGTGAGGTTAATTATGTAGCTGCCGTCGGCAGGTTCAACAACATGAGCAGCAGAAATATTGCCGCACTTACAATACTGCGTGTTATCCTTTCGAGAGAATATCTGTATAACAAACTTCGTGTGCTTGGCGGTGCTTATGGCTGCGGCTTCAGCTTCAGTGATCTTAAAGGAACAGGATATTTCTATTCTTACAGGGATCCTCATGTCAGGGAAACCATGGATATATACCGGCTTGCTGCGGATTATGTGGCCAATTTCGATACCGATGAAAGAGAAATGACAAAATACGTCATAGGTACGATGGGTAATATCGACCGCCCGTTAAGTCCCGCAGACAAGGGAAGCAGATCGCTCGGCGCATATCTGAGCAAGATCGATGAGGACGAACGCCAGAAGATAAGGGATGCAATAATTGATGCGACCTGTGAAGATATAAGGTCAGCAGCAGATTCGATACGGGAGATCTTCGAAACCGGAGCTGTATGTGCGGTAGGATGTGAGAGCACGATCAATGCGAACAGTGAACTGTTCAAAGAAGTAAAGGGGCTTTTATGAGTGAAGGTTTCAGATCCGGATTTGTGGCGCTTGCAGGCCGTACAAATGTCGGAAAGTCAACACTGATGAACAGGCTGATAGGTCAGAAGATCGCCATTACCTGTAATAAACCGCAGACCACAAGAACAAGGATCAGGACGATCCTTACCGAGGAACGCGGACAGGTCATATTTGTCGATACACCGGGTATTCATAAGGCAAAAACGAAACTCGGGGAATATATGGTCGGAGTTGCCGAAAGGACTATGACCGAATCCGATCTTATCCTTTATCTTATCGAACCGTCGGAATACATAGGACCGGGGGACAGGCATATCCTTGATCTGATGAATGCTGTGAAACAGGCTCCGGATAATAACGGTAAGACGCCTGTCGTGCTTGTTATCAACAAGATCGATACGGTAAAAAAAGAGGAGCTTGCCAAAGTAATCGCAATGTATTCGGCTGAATTTGATTTCGATGCGGTGGTTCCGGTGAGTGCTTTAAACGGTGAAAATGAGAAGGAGCTTATGGATGTTATTTTCAAGCTCCTTCCCGAAGGCCCGATGTACTATGATGAGGATGAGCTGACGGATCAGCCCGAAAGACAGATAGTTGCGGAACTGATAAGGGAAAGTGCCTTAAAGGCTCTCAGTGATGAGATACCCCACGGTATTGCCGTAGGCATAGAAACCATGAAGGAAAGACCCGGAAAAGGAAGATATAACGGCAAGACGGGCGATCCGGAAGGAGGAAGCGGTTTCTTTGATATCGAGGCAACGATCGTATGCGAAAGGGATTCGCATAAGGGGATAATCATCGGGAAACAGGGGTCGATGCTGAAGAAGATAGGCACCGGCGCAAGACTCCAGATAGAAGCACTGCTCGGATACAGAGTGAATCTGCAGTTGTTTGTCAAGGTCAAAAAGGACTGGCGCGACAGCGACTTTCTGCTTAAGAATTACGGATTTGCCGATCCTTCGGATGAATGAGTGATCCTGCGGATATCGGCGGATTTTAAGGGAATTATTGATTTTAGGAGCGATCAGAAGGATGTATGGAGAGGTTACCTCGCCCGGCATAGTGCTCAGTTCCATGCCGATAGGTGAATATGACAGGAGAGTTTCGATCCTGACCAAAGACGAGGGACGTATTTCTGCATTTGCACGCGGAGCAAGAAGGGCAACGTCTCCGCTTGCGGCTTCTACGCTTCCTTTTACGTACGGTGAGTTCACGTTTAATCAGCGCCGCGATTCATATGATGTTAAATCGATCGAAAACGTAAAATCATTTTCCGAACTGTTCTCGGATATCGAAGGCACCTGTTATGGCGCATATTTCTGCGAGATCATGGAGTATCTGACCAGGGAAAATACCGACGAATACGAGCAGATGAAGCTTTTGTATATGACTTTGCTCGCGCTTGGACATGAGGATATTTCCGACCGCCTGATAAAATGCGTTTTTGAGCTGCGTGCAATAGCCAATTACGGCGAGGCAATGAAGGCGGAGGGAATGTATTATTCATCGAAGGACGACGGCCTGATCGACTTTGACGCCGCAGGCAGCCGGAAGGTTGATACTTCCACGCTCCACGCTGTTCAGTATATAGAATCCGTACCTGCCAGCAAGATTTATTCGTTCAGTGTGACGGATAACATACTTGAAGAGCTCGAATATATATGTGAGGATTATCTGAAAAGGCATATAGACAGGCCGATGAAAAGTCTTGAAGTACTAAAACAGATGACAGACGACCGGACAGTAAGGTCATGATCTGCGGGTAATGAAAAAAATTTCAGAACGAAGGGAAAATGCTATGGACCGGAGTGATTTTAAGAATATCCTGGAAAAATACGGGCAGACAGCTTTTTTAAGCATGTTTGACGAACTGCCCGATAAAAACCGCGAAGCAATACTTGCTCAGGCCGATCTGATCGACTTTTCGATGCTTGAAGGCATCAAAACATCGAAGACAAGCCAGATCAGAGGAAAGATCGAGCCTATCAGAACACTTAGGATAGCGGATTATGCCGAGGATACCGAAAAATACCGCAAGGTCGGGATCGATGCGATCAAAAATGGAAAAGTTGCGGCACTGATGCTTTCCGGCGGTATGGGTACAAGACTCGGGGCCAAAGGTGCAAAAGGCATGGTGGATATAGGACTTACCAAAAAGGTTTATATTTTCCAGCGTCTTTTTGAGAATATGCTTGATGTGGTAAGGGAAGCAGATGCATGGTTCCATGTCTTTATCATGACAAGCATCCTCAATGACGAAGATACGCGCGCTTTCCTTGCGGAACACGATTATTTCGGATACAGGGGGGAATATGTCCATTTTTACATGCAGGATATGGCTCCGTGTCTGAATGCGGACGGGAATATGTTCCTTGAGGCTCCGGACAGGATCGCGATATCACCGAACGGCAACGGGGGTTTCTATTCCTCGCTTGTGGGATCGGATTGTGAGTCCGTACTGCATAACGGCAGCATCGAATTTGTAAATGTTTTCTCGGTAGACAATGTATTACAGCGTATCTGCGATCCCGTATTTGTCGGGGCCGTGATCGATAACGGAGCCGCCTGCGGAGCCAAGGTCGTTGTAAAGGCTTCTCCCGATGAGAAGGTGGGCGCGATGTGCCTTGAAGACGGTACTCCCTCGGTAGTTGAATACTATGAGATGACCGATGAGCTGAAAGCAGCGAAACTTGAAGACGGTGAGCCCGCTTACAATTACGGTGTGATATTGAATTATCTGTTCAGGGTAAATGATACGGATAAGGTGGTTGCCAAAAAACTGCCGATGCATCTTGTGAGAAAAAAAGTACCGTATCTCGGCTATCCCGACGGACGGCCCGCGGATCTTGAAGCAGTACGGCGGATAAAAGAAGAGTCGGAAAAACAGGAACGGATATTTGAAGGATCCGCAGTAACGGCAGGACTTACGACCATAGCACCCGATCAGCCCAACGCCGATAAACCGGAGCTTTTAAGCCTTGATCTGGTGCATCTGCTCTCGACCTGTCTTCCGTTTGAAGTACTGAGGGAAAAAGAATTTGCGCCGATCAAAAACGCAACAGGGACTGATTCGGTCGAGAGTGCAAGAGAGCTTCTCAAGGCAAACGGATATGTACTGTAACGGCTTAAGACCGGTCTGCCAGCACATTTTTACCTGAGATTAAAGTTCTGCTTGCGTAAATCGGTCTGCTGACATATAATAATCACTATATTTCAAAGGAAAGGTGCCGGAAATACCCAAAAGACGCAGAAGGCGGTTTTCGGCGGGGAGGATTTAAATGGAAAAGACAATGGACAAAATAGTTGCCCTGGCAAAAGCAAGAGGCTTTGTTTACCCGGGCTCCGAGATCTACGGAGGTCTGGCCAATACATGGGATTACGGTAATCTCGGTGTTGAGCTGAAGAACAATGTAAAAAAGGCATGGTGGAAGAAATTCATACAGGAAAATCCCTACAATGTCGGTGTTGACTGCGCGATCCTCATGAATCCGCAGACATGGGTGGCTTCGGGACATCTCGGCGGTTTCTCGGATCCTCTGATGGACTGCAAAGAGTGCAAGGAGCGTTTCAGAGCCGATAAGCTTATCGAAGATTACGCCGCCGAAAAGGGCATCACTCTTGAGAGCCCTATCGATGGCTGGACACAGCAGCAGATGAAGGATTTCATCGAGGATAACAATATTCCCTGTCCTTCCTGCGGCAAGCACAATTTCACCGATATCAGACAGTTCAACCTTATGTTCAAGACCTTCCAGGGTGTTACCGAGGATGCGAAGAATGTGGTTTATCTGCGTCCCGAGACCGCTCAGGGTATATTTGTCAATTTTAAGAATGTTCAGCGTACTTCACGTAAGAAGGTTCCTTTCGGTATCGGCCAGATAGGAAAATCCTTCCGTAATGAGATCACACCCGGTAACTTCACTTTCAGGACCCGTGAGTTTGAGCAGATGGAGCTTGAATTCTTCTGCAAACCCGGAACCGATCTTGAGTGGTTCCGGTACTGGAGAGCATTCTGCCGTGACTGGCTGCTTTCTCTCGGGATCAAGGAAGATGAGATGCGCTTAAGGGATCACAGTCCCGAGGAGCTGTGCTTCTACAGCAAGGGCACTACCGATATCGAATTCCTGTTCCCGTTCGGATGGGGCGAGCTGTGGGGTATTGCGGATCGTACCGATTACGACCTTACACAGCATCAGGATGTATCCAAGCAGGATATGAGTTACTTTGATGATGAGACCAATGAGAAATATGTTCCTTACGTAGTTGAGCCTTCGCTCGGTGCAGACAGAGTAACGCTTGCGTTCCTGTGCGCAGCTTATGACGAGGAGGAGCTTGAAGGCGGAGATATGAGGACCGTACTCAGGTTCCATCCGGCTCTTGCACCTGTCAAGGTTGGTATTTTACCTCTTTCGAAGAAACTGAACGAGGGCGCCGAGAAGATATATACCGAGCTCAGCAAATACTGGAACTGCGAATTTGACGACAGAGGCAATATCGGCAAGCGTTACCGCCGTCAGGACGAGATCGGTACACCTTACTGCGTAACATTTGATTTCGATTCGGAGAATGACAACTGCGTAACCGTACGTGAGCGTGATTCAATGGAACAGGAGAGGATCCCGATTGCAGATCTGAAGGCTTATCTGGAAAAGAAACTTGAATTCTGATCATTTTAAATGATATGGGGCTGCGGCACACTATCCTGATTGTGCCGCAGTTTTTTTGTGCGATAAGCGAATTGCCCCTGGGTAAATACCCCTCGTGTAAATACCCTTCGTGTAAACGTAAATGCTCCTCATGTAAATGCCCTTGGCACAAGCCTGCCCTTTTAAATTTCGCGGGCATCGGCCTTACTTGACATGACTCTGTTTGTGAATTAAAATAAAATTCGGGTAATATTAACTCAATGCTTCGTTAGGATTTTATATTTAACAGTATTATCTCTTATACGGAGGAAACCGGCGTGATAAAACAGGTCAGAACAATCGATAAAAACAGTCTGCAGCGGGCTTTGGCGGCAATAGCGGGTATTGGCGTCAATGTTACGCTCTCTTTTATTGTTAAAGTATTCGATCTTCCTCTGTACCTTGATACGGCCGGTACTGTGTTTGCCTCTATGACGAGCGGACTGTTCCCCGGTATCATGACGGCGGTCATGTCCAATCTTCTGATCAGTTTCTTAAAGATCAATCCCGATGCGATGTATTACAACCTGATAGGTGTATTTATAGCCATGTGTTCGGCATGGTTCGTACATAAGAAAAAGCATGAAAATAAATGGAATATCCTTGTGCTGGTGCTTGTGATAGGTACAGTCGGCGGTGTTTTCGGAAATATCCTGCAGTGGATGCTGCTCGGAGGTCCCCAGCTTAAGGTAGTAGAGGAAACGGCAATGGCTATTACGGGCACATCAACCCCCGGTACGCTCAAAACCACGAGAGTCGGATTCTTTCTGGCATCCATGATCGTAAACATAATAGTCAATCTTATCGATAAAGGCGGTAGCGTTCTTCTTGCAGCGCTTGCATTTTACCTGATACCCTCGGAAAGAAGGACCAGGATATGGAACAGCGGATGGAGGCAGAAACCTTTATCTTATGAAGAAACGAAAGCGATAAATGCAGGAAAGAAGAGCAAAAGCCAGTCCATAAAGAACAGGATCACCCTTATGCTGACGATCGCGTCGGTAACACTGACTGCTGTCATGGGCATCATCAGCATGAATCATCACTATGATGACAGGAAGAAAGAGATCACCCGGAATGCACTGTATGCGGCGGAATTTGTAAAAGATCAGGCAGACATCCAGAAGCTTGGATCATTTATGATCAACGGAGAAGAAATTCCCGGGTATACCGATGATCTGAATATGCTCCTGAAACTGCGACGCACGGTACCAGGCGTTGACAGGCTGTCGGTCATTTTATCGAATGATGAGGGATTTCGTTACGTTTTTGACACCGGAACAGATGAAAATCCCGCAAATGAGCACGGCACCATTGTCGAAGATATTGTTGAAACGCTTCCCTTACTGAGGGAAATGAACCAGGCCGGGGAAAAAAATATCGAAAAGGTCGAAACAAAGAACGGATGGAAACCTGAACTTTTAAGTGACGGCGATCAGGAGGGGAAGGAAGGACATGCCTGCAATGCCGCGATATCGGATGATATAATCCGGTGGAAGCTTAAGGTCTATTATCCCCTTAATAATGAGAAGAATGAAATTTACGGATATATTGTGGCCGATGCTTCAATGGGATATACAGGCACATATCTGAAGGAGTTTTCACTGAAGACCCTGCTTGTCTTCTCAGGATTCTTTATTCTGGTACTCGGATTCGGACTTTGGGCATCCGGTTATTATCTGATATATCCGATCGGGACCATGGCATCGCTGATAGATGTTTTCATGCATGACAGTGAGGACCAGAGTGTTCTTGATTCCAATGTCAGAAAGCTTCGTTCTATCGATATCAGCACCAATGACGAACTTGAAACTCTGTATAAGGCGATCTGTGAAATGGCGTCGGGAACAGCCGAGCAGATGAGGAGTATCAGGCATTTCGCGGATTCAACGGTCCAGATGCAGAACGGTCTGATCGTGACGATGGCGGATCTCGTTGAAAACAGGGATTCCGATACAGGTGCACATATTCAGAAAACTGCCGAATACGTAAGGATAATACTCGACGCTCTTGAAAGAAAGGGGTATTACCTTGAGAAACTGACTCCCAAATTCAAATCGGATGCCATAATGAGTGCTCCGTTACATGATGTCGGCAAGATCAATATTTCCGATACTGTCCTGAACAAGCCCGGCAAACTGACCGATGAAGAGTATGAGATCATGAAGACCCATACGATCCACGGCAGGCTGATCATGGAAAAGGCCATAAGTACGGTTCACGGTGAAAATTATCTGAAGGAAGCAAGAAATATGGCGGCTTATCATCATGAGCGCTGGGACGGCAAGGGTTATCCGGAGCATTTACACGGAAATGTCATTCCGCTTTCGGCGCGTATCATGGCAGTCGCGGATGTTTTTGACGCCCTGACCTCGCCGCGTGTATATAAACCGGCATTTCCTCTGGAGAAGGCTCTTGAGATAATCGAAGAAGGGTCAGGTACACAGTTTGATCCGAAATGTGTGGATGCTTTTATGGATTCACTGACAGAAGTAAAGCTGGTTCTGAAAAAATATCAGGAAATCTGACGGAGGTTTTTGATGAACAGGGTTAGATCTGTGATCGCATTTATTGCGGTGATTCTGTGTTTAGCCGCAGCATTTTTCCCGGTTCCCGTAAATGCGGGTGTCGAGGAGTCTGACACCGAAGCCGGTCTTCGCGTTAATACTGTGCTTCCGTACGGCGGAGGCTATGCCGTGACCGGGCAGCTTCCTGATCTGGGATATATGTCGCAGCTGTATGACGCAAGATCAGGTATGCCGACTTCCGAAGCCAATTATATTCTCGGTACGAGCGACGGATATATCTGGATCGCTGCCTACAGCGGTATTTTACGCTATGACGGGACCGACTTTGAAAAGATAGAACCCTCAGATATCCTCACCAACGGCAGGGGACTGTTTGAAGACAGTAAGGGCAGGATATGGGTCGGAACCAATGATAACGGTGTGGTACTGCTTGAGAAAGACAAGACAATGATCAGGCATTTTACCGAAAAAACCGGATTGTCGGCTTCGTCGATACGTGTATTTGCCGAAGATAAGAAGGGTAATGTATTCATCGGTACCACAGCAGGGATCTCATATGTTGACGAAGATCTGAATGTTCATATCCTTGATGATGCGAGAATAAACAATGAGAGGATCCTCAAGCTTTCAACGGATATTGCCGGAACCGTATACGGTCATACCAAGAGCGGAGTCGTATTTTCGATAGATTCCTGCAGGATCACGGATCTTTTTAGCGGACCGGATATCGGAACGGAAAAGATCACCACTGTTACGGCAGACCCCGGGTATCCCGGGCGCATATATTTCGGAACAGCCTCAAACATAATATATTACGGTGATTTCGGGAAAAACCGGACATCCCTTAAAAGGATACTCACAGGCAGTGTTGAGAACATACACTGGATGACATATGCCTGCGGCCGCATCTGGGTCTCATCCGAAAACAGTGTCGGTTATATAGATGAATATAACAGGTTTGTTCCTGTCGAAAAACTTCCGATGAACCGGAGCATCGAGATGATGACTTCGGATTATCAGGGAAATATGTGGTTCGCTTCATCAAGACAGGGTATCATGAAGATAATATCCGACAATTTCCTGAACCTGACCGCACAGGCAGGGCTTGAGGATGATGTTGTCAATTCCACGTGTTTCCACAACGGTCAGCTTTATATCGGTACGGATAACGGTCTTTTTATCCTCGGCACGGACAATGTACCTGTTGAAAATGCTCTTACGGAACATATCGGCAGCAACAGGATCAGATGCATCCGGGAGGATAAGGCCGGGAATCTCTGGATAGCAACCTTCAGCAATGATCTGGGCCTTGTCAGGTATTCACCGGACGGTAAGATAAGAGACTATACAACGACCGAAGGGATGCCGAGTAATGAGGTCAGGTGCATCAAGGCTGCATCTGACGGCAGGATACTGGCCTGTACAAGCAATGGACTTGTCATCATAAATGACGGCAGGATCGATGAAGTCTATGACTCCGGTCATCCTGAAATCAGGAACTCTGTTTTTCTTACCGTGGAAGAGGGCGAAAACGGCGCGATCTATATCGGTACAGACGGCGACGGTATGTATGTTCTTGAAAATAACGATATAAGAAGGATCGGCATCTCAAGTGTCTCTGACGTGGCCAATACCGATGCTAACGGCTCTTCCGGTAACGGCTCTTCCGGTGACGGCTCTTCCGGTAATGGCTCTTCCGGTGACGGATTGACAAGTCCCGTTGTCCTGAGGATCAAAAGGGACCGGGAGAGGGATCTTTACTGGATCATCACTTCGAACTCGATAGAATTTCTGAAGGAAGGGATAATTACAAATATTTCGACTTTTCCGTACAAGAATATTTTCGACATATACATTAATGATAACGATCAGGCCTGGGTTCTTACTTCCATGGGAATCTATGTTGTGAATGTCGATGAGCTTCTGAACAATAATGTCCTTGAACAGCGATACAGGCTGTATAACTATGCAAACGGGCTTACGAGCACTCCTGTGGTACATTCCTACAGCGCGCTCGATCGTAAGGGTTACCTCTATATTGCCGGGCAGACCGGCGTAAGCAGGGTTAATATCAACACTTTTATCGATCAGACCCAGGACGTAAAGCTCGGAATAGGCTCGATAATCGTCGGAAATACCGAAATACAGCCTGTTGATAAGAAGTATGTGATCCCTTCGACAAAGGAGATAATAAGGATATCTCCGGTGGTTCTTGATTATTTCGCTTCGGATCCGGTTGTCCGCGTATTTC
>JAILIQ010000319.1 GCA_024695205.1 Lachnospiraceae bacterium | reverse complement strand
TATCTTGACAAGGCTATGGAATGGTGCAAGAAGAACGGTCTTAATATGATCCTCGATCTTCATAAGGCGCACGGTTACATTTTCGATGATGAAAATAACTGCCAGCTGTTCTATCAGGAAAAACTGCAGAACATCTTTTATGAGCTGTGGAGCAGGCTTGCCGAAAGATACGGTAAGAACCGTGATTTTGTAACTCTTGAGCTGTTAAACGAAGTTACTTCGGCCGATTTTACCGATATCTGGAACAAGATGGCGGCCAAAGCCATCAAGACCATACGTGAGCGCGAGAAGGACATCAGGATCATAGTCGGAGGCATATTTAACGACAGCATCTTCGGACTTAAGCTTCTTGATCCTCCCGCCGACGAGAATATTGTATTTACATTCCATTGCTACAGTCCGCTGGTGTTCACGCATCAGGGAGCGTACTGGGTAAGCAGGATGCCGAGGGATCCCGCCCAGTGGAAATTCAGATATCCCGGAACCGTTGATGAGTACAGGGAGCGTTCAAGGAAGATCTTCAGAAATGATTTCGACGAAGAATTTCCCGAAAAACTTACCGGTATGATGGACGGAAGATATTTTGACAACCTGATGCAGCCCGCATTAAAGATCGCCGAAAAGTATAATGTGCCGTTATATTGCGGTGAGTACGGCGTTATCGACGAAGCTGAGGCTGAGGATGCGCTGCAGTGGTACAAGGATATGAACAGTGCACTTGAAAAATACGGTATCCCCCGTGCCGCATGGTCGTACAGGCAGATGAATTTCGGTCTCGAAGGCAGGTGGCTGGACGGATTGAGAGATGAACTGCTGAAATATCTGTGATACATGACTTCTTTAATTTGCAAAAACAGGCTAAATCCTGTACATTCGGGCGGCAGTCTGTTTTTGCAGATTTTTATTGACAAAATATATTGCGTACAATATAATGTGGTAAAATATAAAATCGAAAAGGAAAGGGCAGGACAGATATGGCACGTATAATCAATCTTATTATCATAATACTTGAATTAACAGCCTTTGCGAAGGTGCGGAAAAAGGGGAGACTTAAAAGCGGGCTTGTTTACTACACGCAGATCTCCAATCTGATAACTCTGGTCTCATCGGTACTGCTTGTGGTCCTGGGACAGAAATACTTTGTAGAGGTATTCAGATTTCTTTCCGTGTCGATGCTTGCAATGACATTCTTCGTTACTGTATGCATACTGATCCCGATGTCGGGCAGGGTAAAGGAACTGCTGTTTTCCGGAAGCGGTCTGTTCCATCATCTGCTCATACCGGTTCTTTCGGTGATCTCGTACCGTTTCGCCGAGGACAGGGTTTCGATCGGCTGGATATGGCTTCCTCTTGCGGTGACTCTTGTTTACGGTCTTACAATGCTGTATCTGAACGCAAAAGGGAAGACTGACGGTCCGTATCCCTTCTTCCGTATCACACAGAACGGGGCGGCAAAGACTGTTTTGTGGATGACGGCACTTATGATAGCAACAGCGGCTTTATCTTTTGGAATCGGATATAAAAAATCTATGCAAACCGATATGAAATATGTTTTTGTTCATGGTCTTTCCGGCTGGGGAAGCTATGACAGGATGAATGAATTTATACCTTACTGGGGTCTGACGGGAGGCAGCGTCATTAGATATCTGAACAATCAGGGATATGACAGCTATGCGGCTTCGGTGGATCCTACGGGAAGTGCATGGGACAGGGCATGTGAATTGTACGCCCAGCTTACGGGAACAAGGGTGGATTACGGACTTGTACACAGCAGCGCTGCCGGACATGACCGATTTGGCGAGGATTTTGCAGGCAGAGCACTCATGGATGATTTTGCGGATTCAAAATTTTCGATCATCGGACATTCATTCGGCGGAGCGACGATCCGGTTATTTTCGGAAATACTGAAAAACGGTTCCGAAGAAGAAAGGGCAGGCACGGACGAAGCCGGTCTTTCCCCTTTCTTTAAAGGCGGAAACGGTAACAATCTTGTGGCGCTTGTAACTCTGGCCGCACCCACCAACGGAACCACCGCCTACGATAGGTATGAAGATGCAGACTTTGATTCGACGGCAGTTAAAGTAGAGGAAAAATACGAAAAAAGAAGCGGTTTTGTTTCAAAGGGAACACAGGCTGAGATGGACGGAAGAGCTCTGTGGGACTATGCTGCCAATGATATGCATATCGATAATGCACTTGCTTTGAATGAGCGGATCACCACATTCGACGATGTTTATTATTTTGCATATCCCTGTGATTCGACTGTGAAAAATGAGGACGGAAGCGTATCTCCCGATCCGTCGATAACCGAAAGCATCTTTATGAAGGGTGCTACCATTATGAGCAGATATACCGGTGTGACGAAAGGCGGATTTACGATCGACGCATCATGGCAGGCCAATGACGGTCTCGTAAATACTGCTTCCGCAGGCGCTCCTGTCGGTGCTCCCATGGAAGCTTACGATGCCCGGAATAATCTTGTGCCCGGAAGATGGTATGTAATGCCGACCTTCAGGGGAGACCATATGTCACTTCAGGGCGGACTTACCAAGCGTATCAATATTAAGCCTTTTTACCTTGATCTTGTAAAAATGCTGGCCCCGCTTTCCGAATAAATCCGCCGGCAGGTCGGAAAAAATGTTCTTGACAACAACGTAAAAGCATGATAAGATTCTTTAGTGTTGTTCGGAGAGTTGGCCGAGTGGTTGAAGGCGCTGGTCTTGAAAACCAGTGATCC
>JAILIQ010000285.1 GCA_024695205.1 Lachnospiraceae bacterium | reverse complement strand
CAGCGTCGATAACATCACGGATCCTGCCGACTTCATCATCGGTAAGATCACGTACCCGGGTATCGGGATTAACATTCGCCTTCTCTAAGATCTTATTGCTGCTCTCACGACCGATTCCGTAAATGTAGGTCAGGCCGATTTCCACACGCTTGTCTCTCGGTAAGTCAACACCACTTATACGTGCCATATAATCTTTTTACCTCCGTTTAGAAATATAAACTAAATTTGTGACTAGTACCCGTATCTCTAAGTCTGTACGGGTATTTTTCCATATCCGCATCCGGACATGAAAAAACGATCCATATTAAGATACCTTAATCTGAACCTGATTTTCAGCCGCTTTAAATTGTGCATTCTCGATATTTCGGAAATGAAGGTCTTAAATGATGATGACATTCAGGCCTTAAGCATTAAACTCATCCCGAGCTTATGCCCACAATATCACAACTTGAAAGTTGTAACACAGAAAGCAAGTGCTTATATATAATCGTTGTATGCCGCAGTCCGGATACCCCAGCAGGCATCGACCGGGCTAAACGTTATCAGCCTTGTCTTTGCTTGTGTTTGGGGTTCTCACAGATGATCCGGATACTGCCCTTGCGCTTAATGACCTTGCATTTTTCGCAGATCGGTTTTACGGATGATCTTACTTTCATTAAAAACACTCCTTTCCTAAAAACTCAGCTTTTCAATTTTATCACAAATGCATATGTAATGCAAGTGTTTTTTTAATTAATTCAGCGACTATATTATTTATCTCTCCAGATGATCCTTCCTTTGGTCAGATCATAGGGTGAAAGCTCAAGTGTAACCTTGTCGCCGGGAACTATCTTGATATAGTTCATTCTGAGCTTACCGCTGATATGTGCGAGTACTTCGAGTCCGTTTTCAAGCTTAACACGGAACATGGTGTTGGGAAGTTTTTCAACTACAGTGCCTTCAATCTCAACAACATCTGATTTTGACATAAAACAATTCTCCTTAAATTAACACAACAAATGTTACTTACGTATCGAAAGTATCTCCGGCTCTCCCTTTGTGATCAGGATCGTATTCTCGTAGTGAGCCGAAAGGCTTTCATCCTCGGTTACCACTGTCCAGTCATCATCGAGCCAGCATACATCATATCTTCCTGCATTGACCATGGGTTCGATCGCAAGGGTCATTCCTGCTTCAAGCCTGGGTCCCTTCTTTTTCTGACGGTAATTGGGTATCTGCGGATCCTCATGCATTTCCCTGCCGATCCCGTGTCCGACCAGATCCCTTACACAGCTGAATCCGTGCGCAACGACATAATCCTCGATGGCTGCGGAAATATCATGCAGATGGTTGCCTTCTTTTGCAAATTTGATGCCTTCGTAGAAGCTCTGTCTTGTTACATCTATCAGCTTCTGCGCCTCGGCGCTGATCTTACCGCAGGCATGTGTCCTTGCGGCATCCGACTGGTATCCGTTGTAAATGACACCCGCGTCAAGGCTTACGATATCGCCTTCTCTGATGATATGCTCTTTATTGGGTATACCGTGTACCACTTCATCATTGACGGAAACGCATATTGCGGCAGGATACCCGTTATATCCGAGGAATGAGGGTTTGCAACCGTAACTGCGGATCACATTCTCACCGATCTTATTGATATCCCAGGTTGACATGCCGGGCTTCAACGCCTTTTCCATCTCTTCATGCACGATCGCAAGGATCCTTCCCGCTTCGCGCATTATCTCTATTTCACGTTCCGATTTGATCGTAATTGCCATATTCTAACCTCCATGCCAAGAGCTTCAGCGAAGCTGATCATGAACGATTGGCCAAGCTTGCTTTTATTTATTTTCAAGGATATCGCAGATGTCTTCAAATACCTTGTTCACATCCTGGGTACCGTCAACATTCTTCAATATTCCTTCTTTTTCATAGTAATCGATGAGCGGCTGTGTCTGCTCATGGTAAGCTACAAGACGTTTATTGACGATCTCGGGCTTATCATCGTCACGGATCACAAGCTCACCGCCGCACAGGTCACATATACCTTCTTTTTTGGTGGGATTGTATTTAACATGGAAGGTGCCGCCGCACTTCAGGCACGCGCGTCTTCCGGACATGCGGTCTATTATATTTGAATCGGGAACATCAACATTTATCGCATAATCAAGCTTGTCGTTTTTCTCCTCAAGAGCCCGGGTAAGTGCTTCCGCCTGCGGTATCGTACGCGGAAATCCGTCAAGTACGTATCCGTTCCTGCAGTCATCGTTACCGAATCTGTCCATGATCAGTTCCAGTGTAAGCGAATCCGGTACCAGCTGACCCTGGTCCATATATGTCTTAGCCTTAAGTCCAAGTTCCGTTCCGGCCTTAAGATTGGCTCTGAAGATATCTCCGGTAGAGATATGAGGAACTCCGTACTTTGCTGCGATCTGCTTTGCCTGGGTTCCTTTACCTGCACCGGGTGCGCCAAGCATAACTATTTTCATGTTCCACCTCCATATTACGGTCGACCGGGGAAGCTTTTGCCATAATATGGCGCTTCTCTTGTCGTAAAACATACGGGGACCGGGCTAATGCCCAGCCCCCGGCTGATAACTGTCATATTATCCTTTCACAGCCTGTCATGTTAATGTATGATCACATTCCCGGGGCTTGCGAAAAGTAATTATTTTTCAAGGAATCCTGTATAATGACGAACTGCCATCATGGATTCTACCTGCTTCATGGTCTCAAGGATTACACCGACAACGATGATGATCGAGGTCGCCGCAAATGAAACCTGAACCGAGAAGATTCCCGTGAAGAAGATCGGGATAACCGCTACAACACTAAGGCTGATCGCACCGATGAAGATGATCTTGTTAAGGATATCGGTAAGGTAATCCGAGGTGGGCTTGCCGGGTCTGATACCGGGAACAAAGCCGCTCTGCTTCTTCAGGTTGTTCGATATCTCTATGGGGTTGAATGTAACCGCGGTATAGAAATATGCGAAGAATATGATCAGCGCAATGTAGATCAGTACGCCGAATGTATATCTGAACTCACCCTCAGCGGTATTAAACCACTTGTTCTGGCTGAGCAGATAAAGGATCTTACGTCCGAAGGTTGTCTTGTCAGGCTGTACACCGAAGAACGATGCAACGATGACGGGTACCTGCATCAGAGACATTGCAAAGATTACAGGGATAACACCCGAGGTGTTAACCTTCAGCGGAATGCTTGAAGCCTGTCCGCCGACCATCTTACGTCCCTGGATCTTCTTCGC
>JAILIQ010000253.1 GCA_024695205.1 Lachnospiraceae bacterium | reverse complement strand
TGTATCTGCCTTCATTCATTTTTCCCATATCTACGGTATACTCCGGCAATACAGTATCAAGATTATCCTGATATCCGGCTGTATCATCATGTGAGTAAGTATCTGCCTGCTCCGCTGCAGTAGTGATGTTCCCTGTCGGATCAGTTTCTCCTGTCGGATCAGTTTCTCCTGTCGGATCACCCGCCCCTGTCGGGACTGATATTCCTGTCGGCACCGGCCCTGACGGAACACTTATTTCTCCGGGACCGGGTACGCCGCCCGTTACCTGATCGGGATCAGGCACAACATTGATCGGAAAATATTCCCATATCCCGTGGTAATATACTGCTGCCTGTTGTATGCCCTCCGAATCGGTATCATAAAAAAGATCATATTCACTCTTATCAATAAGGATCTGCTCAGTGTCCGATACTGCATAAACTTCAACAACAGGTTCCTCTCCGGTCACTACATCTCCCTTTGTGACGATCTTTATTGTGTAGGCCTTATCCGGACAGTAAGGACAACCGGGATCGCTTCCGTCATCATTAAGATAATATGTCTTCAGGCATTTAGGACATGTTGCGACAGCCGCCTTAACCCTGACGGTTATCGGAAAATATCTGGTTTCATATTTATCCGCACGTTCAAAATACCCCGTATATTGTAGGAGCAGATTCATATCCTGTACAGTACTGCTGTCAAAGCTGCTTTCACCCGCAAGCTTTGCAAAGTGCCGCCCTGTTGATCCGTCAAGATAGGTAAAGATCATCGTCTTATCGATCATGTCCGATGTATCGAACTGCCTGATGGTATATGATTCCGTATAATTTGCATCTACTATGATCCTGTCACATACAGGCCTTGTATCTTCATTTACGATCCCGCATTCATAGCTTTCAAAATCCATTCCGCATATCCTGCGTCCGCATGTTATCCCATAGGAAGATGAGTCTCCCTGTTCGCAGATATCGCAGGAATAATAGTCGGTAGATGAGCTTACGGTGCCTGTTCCGTTACAGTTATCGCATCTTCTTATCTCACCGACCTGTCCGCTTCCGCCGCAGGTCGAACACGGGATTTTCTTGAGCATCTTCAGAGAACCGTTGCATACCGGACAGGTCACATAGTCCCATTTGTACCATCCTCCGTCCTTTCCTTCGTCGCAGACATCACAGCCTGCCCCGTCACAGTAAGGGCAGACCACCCATATCTCTTCGTAGGATGTCCCGGTAGCGTCACAATACGAACATGGCACCTCCGACCAGTCGGGAGGTACTCCCCGGCACGTCGGACATACGTCCACAGAACCGGTCTGTCCTCTTCCGAGGCACTTATAGCAGATATATGTACCGCTTTCGCTTCTCAAATACCGTCTGAAAGTGCCGCTGCAATAACAGGATGCTGTGTGTGAATGGAACCTGCAGCCGTTGGCGGTGTGATTGTGTCCTATATAGCATTCCGGCGAATGGACATGCGCAGACACTCCGATGAACGGTATCCCTCCCGTAAGCAGCCTTGCTTCTCTTTCTATTCCAAGTTCCACCTTAAAAGCCGTTCCTGTCGAGTTTAAAACAGAAAGCAGTTTTTCATATTCATCAACACTTATATATCTGTTTTTTTGCGCATGGGAAGTAAACTCATCAAGATATGACGATATCCTCCGATCTGCTTCTTTTGTCCTGTTGCTTATCAATGCCCTCAATGGTATGAACAGGACCATTACCGCACAGATCACCGCCACAACAAGTCTTCCCGTATCAAATCTGTTTCTTTTTCCCATCGGAAATGCTCCTTTTACCCGTTAGCCGAGAGCCGATGCACACAGCCTTGCTTATCACTTCTTCTGTGTAAATGTGATCTGTGTGACCATACCGTTTGAATTCTTAGCCACGGATCCCACAAACGTACCGGACGGATTTATATACTCTTTATTGCTCTTTTCCGTCACGTTGTATCCTGTGTTGGTCTTGTAGGTCTGGCCCTTTTTATCGGTTTCGCTGCCCTCGGTATCCATGAGGGTTATTACAACCACTCCGTCACTTAATTCCCCTGCACAGTCCTTGATAACATCTATCACTTTTTCACCCGAAACATACAAGCCGTCGTATAATGTGGCATTGATCTCGGAATACCTGCTCATAAGCTGGCTGTACTGTGTATTTCCGTCATTGATGGTACTTCGTGATCTTGTTACCATATACAGTGATATTGCACTGAGAACAAGTGCTATGATCACTACGACCGCAAGGATCAATCCTTTTACCGATATCTCTATCCTGTTTCTTTTCTTCATATAAATCTCCCTCCTGAACCTGATCATTTTTTGATAAATTCCACATCCGTTATTACCCGGTTGGCATTAACGTTTACCTTACAGGCATACAGCTCGTCCGGTCTGATAAATGCCTGATCCGTCGGATCGGTCATCCTTGTATATGAGCCCGTGGCAGTATACCTGATATCGGTCTTTCCGTTGTTTACACGCATGGTTCCGATATCTGAAGGCGAAACTCCAAAATACCGGCGATAAAAATTCCTGACATCCGCGCCTGTGATCACGGCTCCGTCATACTGCAATAGATCGCTGTCAGCTATATCTGCCGCGGTTTCGTTCAGTTTTCCGGTCACAGCCGAAGAAAGATCCCTTGCTCTCTCAAACTGTGAAACCATCAGACTGATAAGGATTATCGACATGATAACTCCGGCCGACATGATAAGCGCCTGGGGCGCGATCTCGATCCTGTTCCTCATCGCATGGACCTCCTTTATTCAAACTTAACCTCATGTCGAGAGCGCAGCGAACGACTAAACCTGCATAGATGGCGCTCTCAACATCGATGCAGTCGTTTCGAAGCTCTTTTAAACTTTCAAACTTCATGTAATGGAAATATAGTCTTTCAGCGAATCCTGGTAAGAATTGAACATATTCAGCGCACTGACCATGAATGGGATGAGCAGGTAACCGAAAAGGATCAGACCTCCCGGAATAATGGCCGTTAAAGAACCAAGCAGCGTATCATTATCAAGCTGTATTGACCTTTCGGCTCTTCTGTCTTCCCTGAAGGTTCTTATCTCAGACGCTATCTCATCAAATGCGTCTTTGATCCCAAGCTCGTCGGCCATCATAAAACATTCTGCGATCCTCTCGAAATCAGGATCCGTAACAGAATGTCTGAGAACGGTCAAAGCCTCATTTTCATTGACACCGTAATCATTCAGACACTTTTTCAGGTACGGTCTGAAAATACTAGAAAAACTCTCAAGACTTTCCAGGATTACGGCCGGATTTATGCCCGGAACATCCTTCTGTATGCCTATGATCGTCTGAAACTGCATGATCTCGTCCTTGATCCTGCTATCCCGCATGATCCTGTCAAACAGTATGCCTATATACGGATATACGGCTCCTGTCAGACCTGCGGCAATAACAATGATAACATCAATTAAGTCAGGCTTTTGACGGTTGATCATATCTACCCTTCTTATCACTTCCTTTGAAGCGATCCCGGCCACTTCATCAGTCCTTATCCCGTCCTCATCAAGAAACATCACTGCCAGTTCATCGGCTGCAGGCAGGCTTTCCGGCTGTCCTGCATACTTTGCGGTATATTTCGGGATAAAATTCTCCATTGCAAGTATCTGTCTGCCATCGGCAACGTCACACAGCATATTGATATTGCTCACATCGGTTTTAAGAAGCTCCTTCATATCGTGATGGGACGCGCATACAGCTATCAGCATGACAAGCCCGCTCATACTGAACAGTATGATCCGTCTTGAAGCCAGTTTTAAACCGGTAAGCAGTTTTACGGTTCCTGACCCAAGCAACAGTCTGATCTCCTTATCCTTTGCCGCATCAGGCTCTCTTAACCCCGCAGTGATCCTGTAGCAGATCAGGCTCACAAACAGGATCGCCATTCTGAATACCGTTCCTGCTCTTCCGTAGTAAAATGTCATCAGCTCATGATTGGTACTTACTCCCCACGCTGCAATGAAAAGAACCGTTGCCGAGGGGAGCGCCGCTGTCAGGGTAAGCCCCATAAACTTGTGTCTGCGTGTCACTATAAAGCGTCTCTCGTCCTTTGCCTCCATCTTCAGTTGCATGACCGAATTCATAAATACGGATCCTTCGCCGGTCAGATCGTCACCGTTCTCATCAATGAGCATCAGTAAAGAAAGAAGGAGCCTTAGATATTTGTCTTTGTCAGAGTTCTGATAAACGCCTCCAAGAGTCTTTATGTCCGCCGATTCAAGCATACCGAATATTTCCTTAAGATCCTTCTTTAAAGGCTGTTTTATCCTGTCCATACCGAAGAACACCGCATCCCGTACCGATCCGGTCCGGTAGAAATGATGTTTCAGATTTCCGCAGAAGCGGTCAAGCTCATCCAGATATTTTATCCTGTAGTCTGCAGCTTTTGACGATCTGAATTCCCTTACCGCGACATATATCAGAAAAGCCGCGCATAATCCGCCATAAACACGGTCTTTTGAGATCAGGACGGCTGCAAGTATCAGGACCGATACAGCTGCTGTCTTAGCTATTCCCGACAGATTCATACCATTCCTCTCCTATAGTTTCCGGGTAGTGTCAAATCTGACACTCCTTTTTTGTTATAAAAGCTTTATTTCTCGGGAGTTCAAAATAAATTGAGCATTGACCTCCCTTTTTGGTATAATGTCAATCGCCAAACCAACACTTCCAGAAAGGAAACAATGCTCATG
>JAILIQ010000222.1 GCA_024695205.1 Lachnospiraceae bacterium | reverse complement strand
CTATAGAAGGGCAAGGGATACAATGGCATCGCAGCTGGAAGACAGCTATAGCGTAGCCGCAGATAAATACGCCCAAGAACTTACCGCCTGGGCTCAATTCGCAGGCCACGGTCGTTGACACTCTCAGTGTGGAGATCACCTTGAGCGGCATATATGAAAAGGACTACGAAACCTTTCACAGATATCTTGCAGAGTGCTTTCCGGGGCTGAATGCGAACGGATATATGTATGACATCTATTTCACATATCCGGATAACAGCATGGCCTGTGCTTCGGATTTCATCCCTGACGGTTCCGTGGATTATGTGCACGACAGGGACTGGTATAAGGTACCCGCAAAAACGGGAGAACTGTTTTATTCAACACCCTATAAGGATTCCGATTCGGGATACTCGATCATAACGATATCAAAGGCTGTGTATAAAGACGGGATACTGCAGGGGGTTTTGGCTGCGGATGTTTTTGTGGACACACTTATAGATATCGTAAGCCGAGCGGACGTGGCAGCAAACGGTTATATCACTTATTATCCTGGATTACCGGATGCCCGGTACAAGCGGTTTTGAGCTGTATCAAAAGATCGGAACTATAAAAGCCGATATCCCGGCGATCCTTATGTCGTCAAACAGGAACATGCAGCTGATCAGGCGGGTGAACGAGCTCGGCATAGATGATTATATTACCAAACCCTTAAACAGTGCGATCACAAGAGAGACCATACACAGCATTCTCCACGGCAGATCTGTGTGAAAGGTTCAAAAGACTTAACACTTCGGGTTCAAACTACTCCGCTTTTTTTTATTATACGTATGAAAGGGAATATATGGAACGAATTGATTTTGTATGGACAGACGGAAAAAATGAGGAGTTCCAAAGGTTCTACATCAAGACGGAAGAATACTACAGCAAGATCGTAGGAGGCTCGGAAAAGCGGAAGGGGTTTGTTCCGTTCAATCTGTCCGAGAGTATCTCTGATGTATTACTTGCTTACATCGATGGAGCCGCAGCAGGCTGCGCCGGACTGAAGAAGTATTCGGACAACGACGTTGAGATAAAACGTGTCTGGGTTGAACCGGATCATCGCGGAAAGCAGATCGCAACAAAGATGATGGACCGGATAGAAGAGAAAGCGCGGATGATGAATTTCAGACGGGCAATCCTGCAGACACGTCCGATAATGACTGACGCCGTCGGCCTGTATGAAAGACGCGGTTACAAACTGATAGAGAACTATCCGCCCTATGATAAGCTGGACGGAGCGATCTGCATGGCCCTGTCCCTGTGATACGGGGGGCGGTGCTTCAGGATGTAATATCAGATTTGCCTTGGGGACATCAGCCCGGTTCGTCGGTTTCCCCCTGCAGGCCGGCACCGGATGACAACGACTAAGGCGAAAAATCAGTCCTGACAAGAATAACGGATAATGAACAGAGGATGTAAAGTCCTCTGTTTTTTGCGTTTTAGCGGTCAAATGAAAAACTAAATTCCACTTGTACCTTGAAAAATGACCTGAATGAGGATTTTGAGGAAAAAAATCGGTGAAATCCTCTTTGACAGGTGCAAAAAACGTGATAAAATCAGGCTATCGTTTCTGCTTGTTTGCACGACAAGCAGACGGCTGGGACAAATTGAGAAAAGATAAATTCCACCCGTCTTCCAGAGTAATCTGTGTTTTTTGTAGGTGGTTATCTGTCTGATCTCTTTTGGATTTACTGTCCAGCAAGGGAGATGGTCTGGGGAGACGATATGGCCTTGCTGAGACAGTATTTTTTTACAGTTTCAACGTTGGAAATGGAGAATTATCATCCTGTATTTCATAAGCATTTTCCCTGAAATACAGGAATTCCTCGTTAAGATTTTTCCAACTGATATAGTCTGCGTAGTATTTTAACTCCGTGTTCATCATATGATTATCCTCATCAAGATCCAGCATGTGCTCATATAAAGCCTGACAGTGGTTCAAGAGCTGAGCGTACATCTTTCGATACTTCTTAGTCATTTTTATCACCGCCTCTCTTTTTGGCAGTGTTACGTGCCGTTACGTTGTTCTCAATAAGAGAAGGCTTAAGGCAGATGTTGTCAGCGGGGATCCTGAACTGACCGACAAGTAGCGGAATTCTTTTGTCCAGGAGCAATGCAGCCAGATCAAAAGGAGATGAGCCATTTAAGCTGTCTCTTGCAGTGGAGTTGATGTGACTGGCCATGAGATTGATGTCTTCCTGCGTATATTTGTACATACTCCTACCTTTAGGAATTATGTAGCGAATGTACTCATGGTTTTTCTCCAAACGTGCCTTCTGGTTGGAAACGTAAGGATCACAGTAGAACACTTTTGTTCGCTGAGTTCCGGCTTCATTCTTTTCGATATCCCATGGGTTTTTAAACTCGGACCCGTTGTCGGTTAGGATTATTGGAAAGAATTTTTTGAACGTACGGATTCCGATAGTATCACAAAGGTTGTTGATGGCCCTTATTACGCTGCTTTGAGTACAGTCGGGTAGCAGGATTATTATCATAAAACTGCAACTCCTGAATAGAAGAGTAAGCAGACATTTGCCCGCAGAACGTCCTCCTTTTACAGTATCCATTTCCACGATACCAAGCTCTGGGAAGGCCTTAGTATACTTTTCGAAATCAATATATGTCCGTTTGTTACGGTATACCTGCTGTATGTTTTTCTGCCGTGGTTCTGAACGCTTTTTTCTTTTTTTGTACCGTACCCTGCGAGGCAGATCGATATTTCTGGCGGTAAAGATACGCTGATCGAAGTAGTTATAAAGCGTTCTTCTGCTTACGGGTATTTCGTCGCCGTGGACAGCAAATACATGACTTAGAGGTTGTCCTTTCATTATAAGAGGAGATATGAGGTCATTAAGTTTATTCA
>JAILIQ010000209.1 GCA_024695205.1 Lachnospiraceae bacterium | reverse complement strand
TATGAGCTCGGTCCGAATGAGATCGTAAAGCTCACACCTGAAGGATTTGAGACGATCTCGCCTGCAGGCGAGGAGATGAAGATCTGCGCATTTCTGTGGACTTATTACGGATACCCGAATTCGAATTACGAGGGTGTAAATGTTGAGGTAATGCGTTATAAGAACGGCGAGATAATGGCAAGAAACGAGCATGAGCGCGGGACACTGCCAGATGTCGATTATGTCGCGGGCGTTCCGGATTCGGGCATTCCGCATGCTATCGGATATGCGCATGAGAGCGATAAGAGTTTTGCAAGACCATTTGTAAAATATACCCCTACATGGCCCAGATCGTTCATGCCCAGCAGCCAGGACGTAAGAAACAGAGTCGCAAAGATGAAGCAGATCCCTGTTCCTGAGCTGATCGAAAACAAGAAGCTGCTGTTTGTCGACGACTCGATCGTAAGAGGAACCCAGCTTAGGGAAACCGTTGAATTCCTGTATGAATCAGGCGCAAAAGAGGTGCATATGCGTTCCGCATGTCCTCCTATCATGTATGCCTGCAAATACTTGAATTTTTCGCGCGGAACATCGGAAATGGAGCTTCTGTCGCGCAGGATCATACGTGATCTTGAAGGCGAAGAAGGCGAGAAGCATCTTGATGAGTACACCGATACTTCGAAAGAACGCGGAAAATGCATGCTGAGACGTATTTGCGAAAGTCTCGGTTTTGATTCGCTCGAATATCAGACTCTTGACGGGCTTCTTGAGGCTATCGGGATCGACCGCAAGAAGATATGCACATACTGCTGGGACGGAAGGGAATAAGCCGGGCAATTGATGATGACGGGTAATATCCGGATGAGAACATGTCAAACCCGGGCAGGTCAAAAACATAGTAAGTACAATGTTAAATCCGGTTGATAACAGGCCAAGACAAAGTAAGTGCACCGGTTGATCCGGATGATAACAGATCAAATATAAAGTAAGAACAAAAAAGTAAGAACAAAAGTAAGTACAAAATCTAAGAACAAATAGTAAGAGCAGTGAAAGATTCGGGAGGAGATTACGGAATGGAAAATTCACATTCAGCAAGTTATGCGGCCGCGGGAGTGAACATTGAAGCGGGATATGAAGGCGTAAGGCTCATGAAGAAGCATGTCGAGCGTACTGTGATACCGGGTGTTGTCTCGGGAATCGGCGGATTCGGCGGATTATTTGCACCTGATGTGACAGGAATGAGCGAGCCTGTACTTGTTTCGGGAACAGACGGCGTCGGGACCAAGCAGAGGATCGCACAGCTTGCCGGGATCCATAACACTGTAGGTATAGACTGTGTGGCAATGTGTGTCAACGATATCATCTGCTGCGGAGCTAAGCCCATATTCTTCCTGGATTACATCGCTATCGGCAAAAATGATCCGGTAAAGGTTGCTTCGCTTGTCGAAGGCGTTGCAGAAGGCTGTGTGCAGGCAGGATGCGCTTTGATAGGCGGAGAGACTGCCGAACATCCCGGAACCATGCAGCCCGATGATTACGATCTTGCCGGTTTTTCCGTAGGAATAGTTGACCGGAAGGATATCATCGACAATACGAAAATGGTAAAGGGTGATGTTATCATCGCTCTTGCTTCAAGCGGCATACACTCCAACGGATTTTCGCTGGTAAGAAAAGTATTTGATATAGAAAATGCCGATCTGAACGAATATATCGATGAACTCGGCACTACACTCGGAAAGGCTCTGCTTGTGCCTACAAAAATTTATGTTAAGCCGGTGCTTGAGCTCTTAAAGAAAGTTAATGTCAGGGGTATCAGCCATATCACAGGCGGAGGCTTCTACGAGAATATTCCGAGGAGCATTCCTGACGGACTCACTGCGGTTATCGACAAGTCTGCGGTTAAGACTCCCGCGGTATTCGGACTTCTTCAGAAGAAGGGCGGTATTCCCGAAAGAGATATGTTCAACACATTTAACATGGGTGTCGGGATGAGCATCACGGTACCTGCGGAAAGCGCCGAAGAGGCTGTAAGCATCCTTAAAGCCAACGGAGAGGATGCATACATTATCGGCGAGATCACTTCGGGTGATGAAAAGATCGTGCTTAAGTGACCGGGAATTCAAACCGGATCAGATTATTCGAGAATAAAGGAGAAGCAAGATGGGGAATGTTGTCCGGATCGCTGTCCTGGTATCGGGAGGCGGGACCAACCTGCAGGCGCTGATCGACGCGCAGGCAAGAGGAGAGCTGCACAGTGGCAGGATCGAGCTTGTTATTTCCAACAAGGAAGGTGCCTATGCCCTTGAAAGAGCTCAAAAAGCCGGAATTAAGACACTTACGGTATTGAAGAAGAAAACAAATCCAACCGGTGAGGATAAGGCTGCCGGAGAAAATCCGGCTCAGGATCAGGCGGTGATCACAGATCAGAACAGTAAGCCCGAGATTTCTGAAGCTTCAGCGGGGCTTACTCCCCAGCAGGATTTTGAAAAGCGCATTATCGAAGCACTTGAAGAACATGACATTCAGCTTATAATCCTTGCAGGTTTTATGAGCATACTGTCGGAGGATTTCACACGCAGATATCCCGAACGTATCATCAACGTCCATCCGGCACTTATCCCTTCTTTCTGCGGCAAGGGCTTTTACGGGCTGAAGGTGCATGAAGCCGCGCTTGAATACGGAGTAAAGGTCACTGGGGCAACGGTCCATTTCGTAAATGAGATCCCGGACGGCGGCAGGATAATCGCCCAGAAGGCAGTTGAGATCGAAGACGGCGATACGCCCGAGATACTGCAGAAACGTGTTATGGAACAGGCCGAGTGGATATTGCTTCCGAGGGCTGCCGAGAAGGTATGCCGGGAGATGCTCGCCGGAGCATGAGAGGAATATATTCAGGGAGATGATCGCCGGAACATGATAGGAATATGTTCAGGGAGATGATCGCCGGAGCATGATCGTACATTTTTAGTGATCAATAGTTTTGATATTATAAGGGAGGAATTGTTTTGGATATTATGGTGATCGGCGGCGGGGGCCGCGAGCATGCGATAATCAAGAAACTTAAGGAAAACAGTAATGTCGGCAGGATATATGCTCTTCCCGGAAACGGCGGGATCGCGCGCGATGCCGAATGTTATCCGATAAAGGCAATGGATTTTGACGGTATCGTGCAGTTTACGGAGACCCATAAGGTTGATTACTGTGTTGTTGCACCTGACGATCCGCTTGCGGGCGGACTTGTGGATATACTGCAGGATAAGGGGATCCCGTGCTTCGGACCTGTGAAGGATGCTGCAATAATCGAGGGAAGCAAGGCATTTTCAAAGGATCTGATGAAAAAATACGGTATTCCTACCGCAGAATATGAGGTATTTACCGATCTCGGAGAGGCGATCAATTACCTTGATACGGCTTCGATGCCGATCGTTGTTAAGGCGGACGGACTTGCACTCGGAAAAGGTGTTATAATCTGCAAGGATAAACACGAAGCCAAAGAAGCCGTCATTTCGATGATGCAGGATAAGAAATTCGGTGACAGCGGAAGCAAGGTCGTTATCGAAGAATTTCTTGAAGGCCCCGAGGTATCTGTACTTGCATTTACCGACGGAGAGACCGTAAAGCCGATGGTGAGCTCCATGGATCACAAGCGTGCCGGCGATTATGACACAGGTCTTAATACCGGCGGAATGGGGACAATAGCACCGAATCCTTTCTATACCAAGAAGATAGCCGACGAATGCATGGAAAAGATCTTCCTGCCCACCATAAAGGCCATGAAAAACGAGGGCAGAACCTTTAAGGGATGCCTGTATTTCGGACTTATGATAACCGCAAACGGGCCGAAGGTGATCGAATACAACTGCCGCTTCGGCGATCCCGAAACCCAGGTTGTATTGCCGCTGCTTGAAAGCGATCTGTTCGAGATCATGCAGGCAGTGACGGAAGGCAGGCTTTCGGATACGGATGTGAAGTTCAGCCGGGGAAGTGCGTGCTGCGTGATCATGGCATCAAAGGGCTATCCCGAAAAGTACGGGAAAGGCTTCGAGATTACCGTTGATGACGAGAGCGTATACGACAATATGTATGTTGCGGGAGCGGTAAAAGCAGGCAGCAAGCTGCTTACAAACGGCGGAAGAGTCCTTGGTATGACAGCTGTCGCACCGACCTTAAAGAGCGCGGTTGAGGAAGCGTACAAGCTTGTTGACAAGGTACATTTTGAAAATGAATATTATCGTCATGATATAGGAAGAAGGGCGCTTGATTGCAGCGTATTGTAAAGATTTTCCCTCTGCCCGCAGAGCTGTGACCGGGCAGTGATATTTGAAAAAGTGCATTACACATGCGGTCATTTAAGTTAACGTTCATGTTTTGAGAAGATTTGATGAGTAAAGGAGCAAATCAGGCTATGGTATACAGAATCTTTGTTGAGAAAAGAAAAGAGCTCGCACTTGAGGCCAAGGCGCTTTTAAATGATGCCAGAATGCTGCTTGGCATTGAAAAGCTGAACGATGTCAGGATATTCAACAGATACGATGTTGAAAATATTGATGAGGATACTTTTGAGCGTTCGAAGGGAACGGTTTTTTCGGAACCTCAGCTTGATGTGGTAAGCGCAGAGCTTGATGAAGCGCTTGAAAAGAATACGGTTCTGTCGAAACAGGGCGAAACCAATATCTTTGCGGTGGAATATCTGCCCGGACAGTTCGATCAGCGTGCGGATTCGGCAGCACAGTGTGTTCAGATCATTTCCCAAAAGGAACGTCCGCTTGTGCGTTCAGCGAGGGTATATGTACTGTACGGCAATCTCAGCAGCGACGATATCGCCAAGATCAAGAATTATGTCATCAACCCGGTCGAAGCGCGCGAGGCGGGGCTTGAGAAGCCCGAAACCCTTGCCGCGGTATATCCTGTGCCTTCACCCGTTGAGACAATTGACGGATTCATCGATATGAAACGCGGCGATCTTGAGGAAATGATCAGGAAGCTCGGGCTTGCAATGGATACGGATGATCTCGAGTTCTGCCGCAGCTATTTTGAAAAAGAGAAGAGAAATCCCACTATCACAGAGATCAGGATGATCGATACCTACTGGTCCGACCACTGCAGACATACAACCTTCGGAACCATAATCGACAATGTAACATTCGAAGACCCTGAGATTGAGAAGGCTTACAGGCATTATCTGTCGGTAAGGGATGAGCTCGGCCGTTCTTCAAAGCCTGTGTGCCTTATGGATATCGCGACTATCGCAGCGAAATATCTGAAAAAACACGGTATGCTCGACAAACTTGACGAGTCGGATGAGATAAACGCATGCACGGTTAAGATCGAAGTTGAAAATGACGGCAAAAAAGAACCCTGGCTGCTCTTATTTAAGAACGAAACACATAACCATCCGACAGAGATCGAGCCCTTCGGAGGTGCGGCTACCTGTATCGGTGGAGCTATCAGGGATCCGCTTTCGGGAAGAGCATATGTATACGGCGCAATGCGTGTTACGGGCGCTGCCGATCCGTTAAAGCCCATTGAAGAGACGATCCCCGGCAAGCTTCCCCAGAGAAAGCTTGTAACAACGGCTGCA
>JAILIQ010000205.1 GCA_024695205.1 Lachnospiraceae bacterium | reverse complement strand
TAGTTCCCCTTGTCATACTCGTCCTTAATTGTCTTTATGAGCTTCTCGCGCTGCGCGATCTTTCCTTCCCCGTCGTCATATGCTTCAAGATGCAGATTTACAAGTACAAGCTTTTTTTCCGAACCGGCAATCGGAACATACGAAACTTCAAGACAGCGCTTCAGGTTAAACATGGAAACAGGCCATGTAAAAGGGCTCGGAAGCTTGATCCTGTCGGCATTTTCGACCCTGTAGCCGGTCATCATTGCAATGCCCGAGTCCATGCGTCCCAGGATCGGCCAGGGATAGGGGATGCATTTGCAGACAAAATTCCTCGCGAAAACTTTTGTGGTAACATCGGGAAGCAGGGTATCGACCTCATTTATACGAAAACTGCGGTGCGACTTATGATCGATCTCCTGCAAAAAATAGAAGTCTGAGGGGTATTTTGCCAGGGTATCGGCGATCGCTTCAAGGTTGTCCGATACCTGCTTTTTCGAATACGGATTGACCTGTGTTCCGCCGTCCATGACAAAGTCCATGCTCTTATCAAGCCCGCCGTAACCGATATTCCATGAGAGGATCGTAAATTCATTCTTGTCAAGGATCCTGTCCGAAACCTCGAATTCAAGCTTCTCAATATCCTCCGGCCTGAATTCGGTAATGGCTATATATGCAAAAAAGCCCGCAACGATCAGCAGGACCGCCCCGAGGACGATACCCGCGATCCTGAGGATACGCAGCGGAAGGGCATTTTTTTTGTCAGAATGCATGAATGGCTCCTTTTTATACAGAATATGTTGTATCAGATTATAGCAGAGGACGGCGGGGTTTACAAGTTTAACGGGGTTAAAAAAGAATGAGAATGACGAGATAATTAAAATTTTAAAAAGTAGGTGACTTTTGAGATTTTTTATGTATAATGTTAAAGTGAAAGAAAAGGTGACCGCGTTTTGCGGTCGTCAAATAATAAAGAAAAGGAGTAAAGTAATATGGCAATTGATTTAACCAAGTACGGTATTACAGGTGCAACTGAGATCGTTTACAATCCTTCGTACGAGGATCTGTACAAGGAAGAGATGGCTCCCGGCCTTGAGGGCTTTGATAAGGGAGTTGAAACAGAGCTTGGCGCTGTCAACGTTATGACAGGTATCTACACAGGACGTTCTCCCAAAGATAAGTACATCGTTATGGATGAGACTTCAAAGGACACCGTTTGGTGGACAACCGAGGGCTACAAGAACGACAACCATCCCATGAGCGTTGAGACATGGCAGAAGGTTAAGGCTCTTGCGCAGCAGCAGCTTTCAGGCAAGAGACTGTTCGTTGTTGACGCATTCTGCGGCGCGAACAAGGACACCCGCATGGCAGTTCGTTTCATCATGGAGGTTGCTTGGCAGGCTCATTTCGTAAGAAATATGTTCATCAAGCCCACCGCTGAGGAAGAGAAGGACTTCGAGCCCAACTTCGTTGTTTACACAGCTTCTAAGGCAAAGGTTGACGATTATCAGGCACTCGGCCTCAATTCAGAGACCTGCGTGGCATTCAACGTTACCAGCCGTGAGCAGGTTATCCTTAATACCTGGTACGGCGGCGAGATGAAGAAGGGTATGTTCTCAATGATGAACTACTATCTTCCTCTTAAGGGCATCGCTGCTATGCACTGCTCGGCCAATACCGATATGAACGGCGAGAACACCGCTATCTTCTTCGGTCTTTCCGGAACAGGCAAGACCACTCTTTCGACCGATCCCAAGAGACTTCTTATCGGTGACGATGAGCACGGATGGGACGACGAGGGCGTATTCAACTTCGAGGGCGGCTGCTATGCTAAGGTTATCAACCTTGACAAGGATTCCGAGCCCGATATCTACAACGCTATCAGACGCGACGCTCTTCTTGAGAACGTTACCGTTGATGCTGAAGGCAAGATCGATTTCGCTGATAAGAGCGTAACCGAGAATACCCGTGTTTCATATCCTATCGACCACATTGAGAATATCGTTCAGAAGGTTCGTCCTATTTCCGCAGGACCTGCTGCCAAGAATGTTATCTTCCTTTCGGCTGATGCGTTCGGCGTACTTCCTCCTGTTTCGATCCTTACTCCCGAGCAGACCCAGTACTACTTCCTGAGCGGCGTCACAGCTAAGCTTGCAGGTACAGAGCGCGGAATCACCGAGCCCACACCTACATTCTCAGCCTGCTTCGGACAGGCATTCCTTGAGCTTCATCCTACCAAGTACGGCGAGGAGCTCGTTAAGAAGATGCAGAAGAGCGGCGCTAAGGCATATCTTGTAAATACAGGCTGGAACGGAACCGGCAAGCGTATCTCCATCAAGGATACCCGTGGTATCATCGACGCTATCCTTAACGGCGACGTTAACAAGGCTCCTACAAAGACCATCCCTTACTTCAACTTCGAAGTTCCCACACAGCTTGACGGCGTGGCATGGGGCATTCTTGATCCTCGCGATACATATCAGGATCGCGGCGAGTGGGATGCCAAGGCAAAGGATCTTGCAGGACGTTTCATCAAGAACTTCGCCAAGTATGAGACCAACGAGGCTGGTAAGGTACTCGTTGCTGCAGGCCCTCAGCTTTGATAAAAACTTTATATGGTTTTAAACGCTTGAACTGAAAGCATGAACCTGTGAAGGCGGTCGTACCGGCCGATATTTGTCCGGTACGGCCGCCTTTTTGCGCGATAAACGAATGCCCTTGTTATAAGCTTGCTCTTTATATATTTTTGCCGGGTTACATGAAAACGGATCTGCCGGACTGTATTTGCGAATTCGTTCCTTGTTTACAAAAAAATAGTGTGATACACTTGAAATGTAAGAGCTGTCGGCACTTCATCAGGGTCGTACGACGGCAGATCCCGAAAAAAGGTTACATTTTTCGGGGCATCAATGGGAGGAGTATTATGGATTACGAAGAATATCTGAGGGAATACGGGGGTGCGGAGCACTTTCCGAAGGGGGTTCCGGGCGGTTTCTTTATTTATGAAGCCGGCGGAGATGAAAAGATCCTTTTTGCCGATGAAAACATCCTGAGACTGTACGGATGCAGTACTTTTCAGGAGTTTTACGAATATGTCGGCGGAACGTTCAAGGGAATGGTATATCCGGAGGATCTTGAAAAGATACAGAATGAGATCCAGGCACAGACTCTTTTTGGAGAAAAAAGGCACGATTATGTAAAATACAGGATCATCAACAAACAGGGCGAGATCAGGTATGTTGAGGATTTCGGACATCTTCTCCACGGAGTCGGATACAAGAGCTATTTCTACGTATTCATTGTTGACGTGGACCGAAACGAATTCCTTAACAAAACCCTGAGCTCTCTGGCTGAAGCTCAGGCCCGCTCGATCGATCAGGGAACGGATGAGCTGACAGGCCTGTTCAATATGACATTTTTCTACCAGAAGGTGCAGACTCTGATAAGTTCGATCGAAGGAAGGCGTACACCTTTTTCGATCATCTATTTTGATATCCCAAATTTTAAGCTGTTTAATGAACGTCAGGGTTTCAGGCTCGGTGACGAACTGCTCTGCCAGCTGGCAAGGGCCATAAGGGGCGAATTTCCGAATGATACGATCTCCCGTTTCTCGGACGATCATTTTGTGGTATGCGCTGAGGGGCAGGGTGAGGAGATCATCAACCAGGTCGGCCGCATTTACAGGAAAATGCTGAGTGCCGATGATCCGAACATGAGAGTCCGGATCAAGGCGGGGATCTATTATCTGGATGGCCGCTGCGCCGAGGTCGGTCTGGCGTGCGACCATGCAAGACTTGCCTGCAACAACATCAAGGGGCGTCACGATCTGTTCTTCTTTGTCTATGATGAAACTCTCAGGGAAAAACTGCGCAGGCAGCAGTATGTGATCGACAATATCGATGAAGCTCTCAACAAGAAATATATCACTGTCTATTACCAGCCGGTGATAAGGGTCAAAACAGGTCAGCTGTGCGGCTTTGAAGCTCTGGTAAGATGGGTCGATCCGGAAATGGGAAGACTGTTCCCGTCAGACTTTATCGATACTCTCGAACAGTATCACCTTATCCATCTGCTTGACAGTTATGTGGTCAGGGAAGTCTGCCGTGATTACAGAAATCTTGTTGATTCCGGAATGCCGGTGGTTCCCGTTTCGGTCAATCTCTCTAGACTTGATTTTGAGCTGTGCGATGTTTTCGATATGGTTGAAAAGGCCAGAGCGGAATTCGGTGTGCCTTCGGACATGATCGAGCTTGAAGTTACCGAAAGCGCCCTGAACGATGATGCCAGTGCTCTGAAAAAGAAACTCACGAAACTGAAGGATGCCGGCTATCATATCTGGCTGGACGACTTCGGAAGCGGATATTCCTCGCTGAATATCCTTACGGAATACAGCTTCAACGTTCTGAAGCTCGATCTGGTATTCCTGCGCAGTTATGACCGCAATCCCAAGACCGGCGCCTTACTCGGCTACATCGTAAAGGGAGCCGACGGTATGGGCCTCGAAAGTCTCTGCGAAGGTGTTGAGACCGAAGAACACTACAATTTCCTAAAGAGCATTAACTGCGACAGGGCACAGGGCTACTACTTCTCCAAACCCCTGCCCCTTAATGAAGTGATAAAAGTCCTCAATGACAAAAAAATCGAGTGGGAATAAACGGTTTATAATGAGAGCCGCCGCACCGGTCCGGTTTTTTTAGTTCACCAGTCATAAGGACTCACAAACGGTTTCCGCGTGGTGAAATTCTAGATCCGCTTTTCAAAAGCACACCCGTTTGCAAAAACAAGCTAAACTCGCTTACGCTCAGACAGTAGCTTGTTTTTGCAATGTGCTTTTTCAAACCGAATAAGAATTTCTACCACTTGTGCAAATTGTTTGTAAGTCCTTATGACAGGCAAACTTAAAAACCGGACCGGTGCGGCGGTTCCGTTAAGTGAGTGCGTTATCTTCCTGTCATATAGTGGAAACGGGCAAAAAGTCTGTTAAGTTTTTCGGTGTTTATGTCGAAATAATGTCTGTAGGAAACATAAAAGGCATGGAAGCCGTATTTGTGCGGGAATTAAAAAGCCAACGCACGGTAAAGGATCGCGTATAAGGTTGCTGACCGGATTACGGCGATCGGTAAGGATGAAGTCTGACGGAAGGAACCGGAAGATGATGTCCGAAGAACATAACGACAGGATCGGATTCAGCTTCGTAAATATACGGAGGCTTTTTCTGCCGGACATTTAAGGGGACCATGCCATGAAGATAACAGATATCTATTCCAATTCAAATATTGACAATTCAGGCATCCGCAGCAGTCTGAAGATAAACGGCAGCGCGGCTGCTCTTAACTGTGTGCCCGGGGATATCATCGAAGGCAGGGTAACAGGTCTGGGTCAGGAAACAAAAGTTTCATTTCTTAACGGGAGCGAAGAGCTTTCATTTCCGAAGGACAGTCTGAAAAATACATATGTTGGTGAGACCAGGCTCTTTCAGGTCATGGGCAGTGAAAATGACAAGCTGGTGCTCAAGGATCTCGGCGGTGTTGCAGGGGATGTAAGAACAAGAGCGGCACAGCGGACTACCGTAGACAGCCAGCTTGTTACGATGGCTGAGGATTTTGCCGAGACCAACGGATCAAAGGAAACGGAAGACGATGACAATATCGGGCATCTGACTGAGGAGGATTATTCGCAGCTGCGCAAAGAAGGCTTTTCAATAGAGGATTTTAAAGCAGAGCGCCTTACCAGGGCGATCGACCGTATCAAGCTGAACAGGGCGGCAAAAAAGAACAGTATTGATGCACAGAGCGAGGAACTGAGCGAGCAGAAAAGGGCGGTCAGGGAACGTGCGGCAAAGGCTGTCAGCGATAAATACACGGCAAGCCGCGAGATCATCGAAAGACTGCTGGATGCGGATATACCTGTAACAGACTCCAATATCGCTTCGATCGCGGGCGCGATCGGGATGAGCGCGCAGACCGCAATGCTCACCGACAATTCATACGCATACATGATCAAAAATGAGCTCACCCCGAGTGTGAAGAATATATATACTTCGGTATTTTCCGGTGTGGTAAAGCGTCAGGGGATCGATGATGCTTCGTGGGACCAGCTCAAAGGAGCGGCGCAGGGCATCATTAACGAAGCCAATGAAACCGAGACCGGCCCGGATCATCAGGCTGCCCCCGCAACACAGGAGGATGCACGCTGGCTTCTTGAATATGATATTCCGTTAAACAAGGAAAATCTTGTATATAAAAAAGAACTCGAAGAACTTAAGATAAACGGAAGGACGGAAGATGATGTGGCCCGGGCCGCGGCCAGGGCTTTGGTTCGCGGAGAAAAGGCCGAAGATGCCATACTTATCGCCTCACATGAAGAAAAGACCGGTGAGCCTTCCCGTACGATAGAAGAGCTGACATCAATGTTGCGTTTGCAGGAGATCCGTCTTTCTATGATGGTAGAATCCGGGAACCCCGCAAGGATCGACGGCCTGAATATTGATACGGCGGCTCTTACAAGAGAGATCGACGATTTACGTGAACAGGTAAGGGCCTATTACAGCGATCTGGCAAAGGAGACCGGTGCTCCGGAGTCGGCCGTTGAAACTGCCGTAAAGACCGCAAGTGCGATAGAAGACATTGCTTCGGCACCGCTTTCGATATATGCACAGACGTATTCGGTCAGAACGCAGATCACGCTTGAAGGCTTAAGCGATGCGGCTGCGGAACTGAGGACCCGGCAGCTCGGCACTCAGGGTGCTGCGGCGGTATCGGTCAGGGCGCTTAACAGTTATGAAAGTTCGGCTACCGAGATAAGAGCCGATCTCGGAGATTCGATCAGGAAAGCATTTGACAATGTTGATACGCTGATCGGAAATGCGGGATTGGAGGTTACCGAGGCCAATCGCAGGGCTGTCAGGATACTCGGATACAATTCCATGGAGATCACCGCACAGAGCATTACCGAGATGAAGTATTACGATGCGAAACTTACTACTATGGTAGAAGGAATGAAGCCTTCAGTCGTAATGTCGATGATCAAACGTGGTTTCAATCCTCTTGAACAGGACATCGATTCGATCAATGACGAGATAGATCTGATCATGAGAGAGGAAGGATATTCTCCCGAGGAGAGATTCAGCTCGTTCCTAGTGAGGATGGAAGAGAGCAGGCAGATCGATGAGCTGACAAGAGATGCTTATATCGGTATTTACAGACTGTTGTACCAGATCGAAAAGAATGACGGAGCAGCGATCGGAGCGGCTCTCAATTCCGGAAGAAAGCTCACGCTTTCCAACCTGCTGACAGAGGCAAGAACACGTCACAGCGGGATAGATGCGGCGATCGATGATGAGACCGAAAGCAGGAGCAGCAGTTATACAAATTCTGTTTCAGATCAGATATTGAACGCATTTGCACAGGTCGGACGTAACGGACTGCAGGGTGCGGCAGGAACACAGAGCAATGGACAGAGTGCGGCAGATGCACAGAGCAATGGACAGAGTCAGGCGGGAGGCGCGCAGAACAATGAACAAAGTGCGGCAGGAACACAGGGTACTGTACAGAATACGGTAACGGCAGCACAGAGCGTTGTGCAGGCTCAGGCGGCAGATGTGCAGAACAGTGTGCAGAGTCCGCTTTCAGGCGCAAATATCCGGAACGATTCATTAAGTGAAGGAACAGCTTATAATATGCGCCTTGTACAGCAGGCGACAGCTGTAGAAGAGCCGGAAGCCTGGAATGAGGCACTTAAAAATGAAAATATCGGAGAATTAACGCTCGAACAGGTTACAGAAAAGCTGATAAATGCCGATAAACATTATGACGGTCCGGATGGTCTTGCGGCAGCGGTAAGAGCCGTATTTGCGACAGCAACACCCGGAAGGAGATTCTTGAAGGATATGGGGATCGATGACAGCAAGAACAATATTGAAGCGGTCGATTCCGATCCGGCGGTTGAAATGGGTTCGAAGGAAGAACTGCTGGATGCACTCGAAGAACCCGGAAAGCTGCAGGATATAATTGAAAGAGCCGGCGAGCAGGCCCATGAAAATGCGGAACTGGAGTTCATCGGCGGGATCGCGATCCTTTCAAGAGCGATCGGTATCAACGAACAGCTGGCAAGATACGACCTTTTGGGGCAGATGGCCGGACATGAACATTACAGGCTGAACATCAGCAATAACGGGATGCCCGCAAGGATCAATCTTACCGTGATACACAATTCGGGAAGTGCAGGAACCGTAAGTCTTGAAGTCAATACAACCGATTACAGTCTGAAGGCTGATCTGAGCCTTACGGTCTACAGTTCTGATAACGGGAGCGCTGCAAACGGCCGGACAGGACGGATCGACGGCAGGATCTCAACCGAAAATGCCGGTCAGCTTGAGACGATCGCAGCTCCACTTTCAGGATTCATTGCCGCAATGGCGGCTGAAGGCTATGAAATCTCAGGTATCACAAGCGGTGCCGACAATATGGGTGAAGACAGATATCTGGGCAGGCTCGGAGACATGATAAGCAGGGCTGAAAGAAATGCTGTGAATGCAGAACGTGACTCCTTCAGGAACCGCAGAGGAAACGCGACAACCCAGAGACTGTACGCCATGGCAAGAAGTTTTCTTTCATTCATGATGTGAAATATCAGATCCGTCGGGCGATCTCTTATTTCCGATGAGTCCCAAAGCACGATACAGACGCTTCCGGGACGGTAATACAAGGATTTTTAATTTACGATTCAGCTTATAAAAGGATTGGAATACAGAGCACGGATGCTCGGAAAATGAGGATTTAAAGGATGAGGATCAACCACAACATTTCTGCGATGCAGACAAACACACAGCTCAGAAAGACGGGTAAAAATCTTGATACCGCTCTTGAGAGACTTTCAAGCGGATACCGTATCAATAAGGCTGCGGATGATGCGGCGGGAATGGCTATTTCCCGTAAGATGAAGACCCAGATACAGGGCCTTGAACGCGCATCCATGAACGGTTCCGACGGTATTTCGGTCATTCAGACCGCTGAAGGAGCATTAAACGAAGTGACCGCAATGCTTCAGCGTATGAGAGAGCTTTCGGTTCAGGCAGCCAACGGAACAAATACTCTTGAGGACAGAGACGCGATCCCGCAGGAGATCAACCAGCTGCGCCTTGAGATCCAGCGTATTTCCGATAACACGGAATTCAATACCAAAACTCTGTTGAACGGCAATGTTGACAAGAATTCTTATACAAATACGACCAGTCTCGAGCTGATCTATACCAGCGACAATGTTCCCGTAAAGGAATATGAGATGAATGTCGTTCAGGATCCCAGACAGGCTGTTGTAGTCTGCGGAGACGTGAATTTTGATGAGATCACCGAAGAAGAGACAGGGCGCATCACGATCAACGGATACAGCATATACATGACTGCGGGAACCACACTCGAATCAGCATTTACGAGTATTCGTAACCTGTGCGAACAGATGAACCTTAAGGCGTTTTTCGGTGACGGTCCTGCTTATGACGGACCGCTTGAAAATGCGGGATACGAGGAAACAGAGATAGGCGGCGGAAGCCTGATAATCATGTCGAACGGATACGGATCGGCACAGCATGTCAGCATCCAGTGCAATAATGAAAATCTGGCTTCGCTGTTTGGACTGAGCACCGAAACCGTTACTGCATACGGCGTTGACGCGGGCGTGGAGCTCGGAGAGGGATTTGCTTCGACAGCTACGGCAGTAGGTGACGGAGAT
>JAILIQ010000184.1 GCA_024695205.1 Lachnospiraceae bacterium | reverse complement strand
AGGAGGTGCGTGTATGCTGGCGTTGCAGGAAACTATTCGTCCGTCTGCGGATTTGAGAAACCATTATAATGAGATCAGCAAACAATGCAGGGAGAAAAATGAAGCTGTTATCATTACCGTCAATGGTAGAGGTGATACAGTTTCCATGTCATACGAGGATTACAAGAACATGAAAGCCCGTATTGAACTTCTTGAAATACTTTCGGAAGCTGATGATGACGCACGTAATGAAAGAATAGCTCCAATCGAGGATACTTTTAGCAATCTTAGAAGTATCCTTAAGGAGGGCATGTCTTGAAATATAAGATATTTCGAACAGACACAGCTGATGCCCATATACATAAAATAGTATTGTATATAGCAGAAAAGTTTGGCTCTGACGTTGCACTGGAAAAACTTGAAGAGCTGGAATCAAATATCATGCTGCTCGCTGATGATCCGTACATCGGAGAAGAACCTCGCTATACGTTATTGAAGCGTCAAGGGTATCGGGTACTTGTTCTTGATAAAGATCTTGTTTTCTATAAGGTTGATGATTCGCAAAAAAGGGTTACTATATATGCCGTAGTTGATCAGCGACAGGATTATTTAAAGATTCTGAGAGGCATATAGTTATTTAATACATATTTCTTCCTTGGGAACGCTACGGCGTTCTTTTTTGTTTTAAATACAGCTCATAGCTCAGGTTGGCTCAGATGGCGACACAAAGTCCAGATAAGTGAAGAAGAATATTTACGAGAACGATTATAACCGCTATATCTCCGGCAGGAGGTTCGAGAATCTTTATATCGATGAGATCGGTAAAAAGGACATTGAAAGGCTGTTTGACGAGATCTTGAAGGATGAAGATATCAGAACGAAGGCAATGCAGGGTATACGCCTGATCATCGGCATGACATTCAAATATGCCTTCTGCGAAGAAATGATCATTGATAATCCGTTTATAAGGGTTGATTTTTCAAAGTACAGGGATGCCCTGCAGGATACAGTTTCGGTATCGGAAAGGATCCATACCGATGAGGAGATGCGGCTGATCCGGGACGAAATTGCCCGCAGACAAAGGCTTAATCCTGATTATATCCCTGCATATGCTTTGGAACTTCAGATACTCATGGGAGCACGCAGAGGCGAGATACCGGTACTTGAATGGAATGATATCCACCTTGACGAAGAAATACCGTATATTCATATCTCAAAGGAGCAGCTGACAGCAAAAAAGAGCGAGGATACCCCCAAAGAGTCCTTTGTGATCACGGATCATACCAAAACCCATAAAGACAGGAGATTTCCGGTCACTGACGAGATCAGGGTATTTCTTGTGAGACTTAAGGGTGTTCATGAGGAATATGGTCTTAAAAGCAGATATCTTTTCCCCGCGGATAACGAAAACGGCATCATTACAAATAACGCAGTATATAACCTGTACCGCCGTATCTGCGATAAATTGTCGATTCCTATCTCAAGGGACAGGATGCGCGGACCTCATTCCTTCAGAAGGAACGGGATAACGGATTTTGTTAATTCCGGTGGGAATCTCTTAATGGCATCAAAACTCTACGGAAATACTCCGCAGGTGGCAGAAAACAACTATTATGCCGGTCTTGATTTGAAAAATGCCGCTGATATCATCAAAAAGAAGGACTCAGGCAGTCGGGAAAACGGACAGTGACCATCCGGTAATCATTTGGTAATCAATTGGTAATCAAAACACCTGTTTGGTAATCAGTTTTTTAAGAAAAGAAAAACCGCAAACCCAGTATTTATGCGGGTTTGCGGTATCCAATCAAAGAAGCGACAGACGGGATTCGAACCCGCGGTCTCCACCTTGGCAAGGTGGCGCTTTACCAGCTAAGCTACTATCGCATTGCGCGTTACTTTTCAACGCGCAAATGATATATTACATTACACTTTTACATTTGTCAAGTTCATTTCAAAGCCCTGGTATCAATCTTTTCCATTATGGTCGGATGAACCATGACTCATAAATACATTCAGGATAATTCACACAGCTGAATAGATAAAGGGTCTTTGATTTACCTCTTCCTTCTGCTCTTATAGAGTATATAACCCAGACCTCCGATGCCTATAGCTGCGGCAAGTGAGCTTGCAACCACCATGATGGTAACCAGGACCTTGGACTTGCTGTCAGCTTCCTGTGTGCTGTCCTGAAGATCATTCGAAGGCTCAGGGCTTATATCTTCAGCTGCAGCTTCTTTTGAAGGCTCCAGGGTCTCTACGGTTTTTTCGCTGTCCCCCGATGCGAAGGCTTCAGGCATGTCTACTTCGTAATCTTCCCATGAGACACTCTTTGTAGCATCTGAGAAATCTCCGGCTGCTGCTTCGTAGCTGTCGACCGTGACAGTATATTCACTATCACCTTCCACAAAGCTTTCACCGCTGCTGCTGACTATACTTACCCTCTTTCCGTCTTCATCAGCTATGGTCCCGCCGTTATGAATGGATGAAAGCCTGCTGTCTCCGGTAACCGTCCATGTGCTCGTCTCATCTATGTAAAGGGCTGCATACCCATCCGCAGATCCTGATCCTGATGCGGACTCATTATCTATTATGGCTCCGGTAAGACTTGATCCGTTTTCCATATATAGGTCCAGCTTGCTGATGGAATCCCAGATGATATCCCCCTTCATTACCTGTCCGTCTGCTGTAAAGGAACAGTCAGCTCCGTTACTGCCCGATGATCCCCAGCCGCGCTTGTTTGCATTTCCGCTGCACCTTAGGAAATATTCACAGTCATCGGCTCCCTTTATATCAACTCCCGAAAGGTAGAAGCGGCTTTCGGTATTTGTCGTATAGAAGATACCTCCGTTTGATGAATTGATGGATCCTCCCTTCATATAGAAGGCTCCCTCCCCGACCTCGGAATCCCCTGACATGCTCTGGTATAATATAACCGACCAGGTAGTATCATTCTGCTCATTTTCGGGCATATTGGAATTTAACTCACAGTCAAAAAGCCTTACCGTATTCAAACCCTCAAGGCACAGTCCTTCAGAACCATTGGCAGTAAGTGTCGCATCGTTTACGGTGATATCTGCCGTACAATACAGGGCCGGTGACCCGCTCCCGCTTGCCGTATAGCTGCCGCCGTCGATCACCATGGTACCGCCACCCCTGTCAGAGCGGATGGCTGCCGAAGAGCCTCCCTTTGTATCCGCCGTAACATCCCAGGCATAGAGGGTACCGCCGCCTGCGGCATGGATACCGCCTGATGTATCCTGATTAGTATTTATAATAAGATCCTTTACATAGGTCACGCCTTTATCATAGGAAAAAACTCCTGCACCACCCTGTGAATCTGTCGTAATGCTTCCGCCGTTTATATATGCAGTCCCGTCCGTATTCAAAAATGCCGCGCCCACTCCGTAGAAGCTGGCATTATCTCCGCCGCTGCTGTCGCTGCTGGTCCTGTCAATCGTAAGACCGTTAAAGTTTACGGTTGCGCCGTTTGAAACATGGGCTGCATTTTCATCGCTCCCTGTCGAGCTTATACTTTCATTATCAATAGTTGCATCCTCTGTGTATTCATTTAC
>JAILIQ010000180.1 GCA_024695205.1 Lachnospiraceae bacterium | reverse complement strand
TATGAGGAGCAGGCATCCTCTACCGAGATCCTTGAGACAGGTATCAAGGTAGTCGATCTGATCTGCCCTTATGCCAAGGGTGGTAAGGTAGGTCTGTTCGGAGGTGCCGGAGTAGGCAAGACAGTACTTATTCAGGAGCTTATCCACAACGTAGCCACAGAGCACGGCGGATACTCCGTTTTCACCGGTGTCGGTGAGCGTACCCGTGAGGGTAACGATATGTACAACGAAATGAAGGAGAGCGGCGTTATCGACAAGACTGCGTTAGTCTACGGTCAGATGAACGAGCCGCCCGGAGCACGTATGCGTGTAGGCCTTTCCGGACTTACAATGGCTGAGTATTTCCGTGATGTCAAGAATCAGGACGTGCTTCTGTTCATTGACAATATCTTCCGTTTCACACAGGCCGGTTCCGAGGTTTCGACACTGCTCGGACGTATGCCTTCAGCCGTAGGTTACCAGCCTACACTGGCAACGGATATGGGTACTCTTCAGAAGCGTATCACCTCGACACGTAAAGGTTCCATCACTTCGATCCAGGCTGTATATGTACCTGCGGACGACTTAACAGACCCTGCTCCCGCCACAACGTTCACCCACCTGGATGCAACCACGGTTCTTTCCCGTGATATCGCCAGCATGGGTATCTACCCTGCGGTAGATCCTCTTGATTCGACCAGCCGTGTTCTTACACCCGAGATCGTCGGTCAGGAGCATTATGAGGTTGCACGTGCCGTACAGCGTGTACTTCAGCGTTACAAAGAGCTTCAGGATATCATTGCCATCATGGGTATGGACGAGCTTTCCGAAGAGGATAAGCTTACCGTTAACCGGGCACGTAAGGTTCAGCGTTTCCTGTCACAGAGCTTTTCTGTTGCTGAGCAGTTTACCGGCCTTCCCGGCAAATATGTTCCGCTTAAAGAGACTCTGCGCGGCTTCAGGATGATCCTTGACGGCCAGTGCGATGATATTCCCGAGAGTGCATTCCTGCTTGTAGGAACCATAGACGACGTATTTGCAAAGGCACAGAACCAGAGTATGTAATGGATCAGTATAAAGTTAAGAGGTTTGATCATGAATTTATTTTCATTAACAGTATCAACTCCGGACGGTATGGAATTCCAGGGTCAGGTGGAACGCATCAAATGCCGCTCCATCACCGGTGATCTTGCGATCCTAGCCGGTCATTGCAATTACTGTACCGCTCTTGGAATGGGTGCCGCGTATGTACAGCTCGAAGACGGTACACGCCGCACCGCTGCCTGCATCGGAGGTATGCTCAGCGTTATGAACGGTGCCTGCCATCTGCTTGCCACTACATGGGAGTTTAAGGAAGACATCGACCTCGAACGCGCAAAACGCGCCAAGGAGCTGGCGGAAGAACGACTTGCCAGACCCGATATCTCCGAGAACGACAAAAAGCTCGCCGAAGCCAAGCTCAAAAGGGCTCTCATAAGGATCGGCGTTGCCGAAGAAGGATAATACAAACTACAACACCCGCTGCAATCCGTATTTATGCAGGCTCAAAGCTGCACAGACAAGGATTACGGCGGGTGTGGAACTTTAATTTGAAAAACGATCACAAAATTCCCGACATGAGGTAAAAAATGAACCTGGAAAACCTTAAGATCTACCGTCGCCGTTTTATCCCGAACGAACTGATCAGCCTTGATAAAGATGAAATCCTCCATCTTGATGATGAAAAACTCATCACAAGGTGGAATGCGATCCATGCACGCAATGATTTTGCGGGCGGCGTATCGGCCTATTTTTTCAAAGAAGGCTGGAAGATCAGCAAGATATACGATCACAACGGAAACGTCCTGCACTGGTACTGTGACATCGTAGAGTATGTTTTCGATGAATCAGCCGATTCGATCACCTGTCAGGATCTGCTTTTTGATGTTGTCGTATCTGAAAACGGTCGTTATAAAGTACTCGACTGTGATGAAGCCGCTGAAGCCTATGAAACCGGCCTGATCACCGGAGGTCAGCTGTGTAAGGCTCTTCGTTCACTGCATGAGCTGATGGAGGTCATCTATCATGACCGCTTTGACAGGCTTCAGGCTGTCATTTCCGAATATGAAAGCAGTGTTTCAGCTGATCAGCCTCACAGCCAGATATAACCAAAACAGGTGCACAGGGTAGAACAGATAGTAAAATGCCTTGGGCAGCTGTTTTCCTTTTTCGCCGCTGTACGACAGTATCAGGAGCATGGCTGCGATAATCCCCGGCATGCTGCGCACCATCCTGTTCGCCGCCCAGTTGATCAGGTTCAGTAATACAGTTGACCCGTCAGGCATCTTAAAAGGCATTCCTGTCCGGACATAATAACGGAACAGCGTTACAAAATAATGGATCAGATCACTTAAGATAAGACCGAAATATGATTCGGCGAGTACTGCCCAGAAGAGCTTTCCGTTCCACCTGAACAGGTAAAAAACGACTATCAGGCCCACGCCCATACAGCCGTAATCGCACCGGATCAGTTCTGCAAGAAGCATCCCGCCCACAACTACCGTAATCTCACATAATATCGATCCGAAATGCGATCCCGGCAATATCGGCACAGTATCCGGTTTTTCATCATCTTTTCCTTCATTCCTTCCGGACCGTAATCCATCCAGAATCCATATAGTCCCGAAGCCAATCAGAAGTGTAAAAAAGATATTCTGATCCCAGGGATAGAACGACATCCCCGCCGTAGCCAGGTCAAAGGGTATCTCGGAAATAACTGCTCCCGCCAGCAGTCTTTTCATATACTTCCCGCGATCCGAGGTATTGACGAAGCCCTCGACCAGAAGAAATGCATACAGGATAAACGCGATCCTCCCGATCATGCGCAGATACGGTGTAATAAACCCTTCCATACCGCCGGCAGACAGATATCCCCGCTCCAGTTCAGATATGAAAACAGCGCCCAGATGATCTATGAACATTGTGACAAGCGCAATGGTTTTAAGTGTCGAAGCAGACACAGAAAATCTTTTTGATGATATATTCCCGCTCATTCTTATACATACCCGCCGGTCGACCGGCGTATTTTTTTATTTTCTTATCGGATGACTATTTAGAATTGTCATTTTTCCACTCGGTCTCAGGCTCTTCAAAATTGCCGATAATCCCTTATCTTACTGATTGTCGTTTTTCCACTCGATCTCAAGCTCTTCGGGGTCGTCACCCGTTGTGATATAATAATCCGTCTCCGAATTGGAATCCGTTCCGGGGATCTGCTCTGTTCCGGTCGGTTGTATTCCGTTAAAGTCTTCAACGGGAACCATCATTTCCGGCCCGGTCGTCGGAATACCGCCCAGCCCCATATATTCCATGATACGGTTCATAACTGCATTGGGCTTGTCCATAGCGCCTTCACCGGTTTCAAGGTTCACACATCTCAAGGTATAGGAAAAACCATACCCTTCTCTTGTTCTGAAGCTGAACTCAGCCTGTTTTGCCACAGCACGCTCATGATAGGTTTCCGACAGCGTTATGCCGGACACCCTGCCGGCCAGGGAACTGCTTTCTTCGACCGGATCGTCCTGTATCTCCTGTACGTTCGGCGGATACGCCTGATAAAGATTTATTTCCAATGTTACCCTTATATCTCCGTCCGCGTAACCTGATGTGATCGCGGCATATGTCAGCTTATCGTCCTTTGTTCCTCCCCAAACGACCGAGCAGTGCGGAAGCATATTTTCATCAAATATGTCCCTGATATCCGCACCCGTGTAATTCCTTATCTCAAGCCAGTCGGCATCCTCGAGCGGATTTATGGGCTCAATGCCCATAAACTCAACAGCATCTTTCCATGTTTCAAATCTTGTGTGGCAGTGGCCCGGAGTACTGCTTGACAGCATACGGGAAAAAGTATCCATCTCGTCCCATCTGTTCCAGTTCTCGCGTAAAGCGTCATACATATTATCCGAGAACATGCCTTCAGACCTCTCTATGCCTGTATCCGTCCCGGGGATCTGCTCTGCTTCATCCGGCTGTGTGTCTGCGCCGTTAGCCCTGTCTTTTACGGGATTTGTAAGAAAGCACACCGCAAGCACGACACATCCGACTACCGCTGCCGCAACTATCCAGAATACAGGCTTTTTATAATTCATGACATTTTTGATCCTGCTTTTTACGCCCGTCTCACCGAATGCAAGCGGACAGGCCACAGCGGTCCTGTGCTTTATTCCGGTACTTACATTCAGAAGAGCCATAGAATAGGCCTTACGTTCTTCTGTCTGCATACCCGAAACCACCCTCTCGTCACACGCGCCCTCAATATCCCTGCAAAGCAGCACGTAGGCGGCCCACATCAGCGGATTGAACCAGTATACCGCCAGAAGGATAAAACCAAGCGGCTTCCATATATGATCAAAACGTCCGATATGTGCCCTCTCATGTGCGATCACGTACCCCCTGTCTTCGTCGGAAATGTTGCAGGGGATATATATCGCGGGTCTGAACGATCCCATAACGAACGGCGAAGTTATGCCTTCGTATTCGTAAATATTATCTTCCCTGCGTACCGCAGTCATCACTTTTCTTCTGAGCAGTACAGAACTGATCACCGCATATACGAGCATTCCGATCAATCCCGAAACCCAGAGCCTTGAAAGTAAAAATGAAACGATCCGAGTCGGATTGGCGCTGCCATTACTGTCACTACTGTAACTGCCGGTTGATGCGGCATCATTCGCATTTCCCTGACTGTCATATCCGTTTGCATTATCCGCAGTCCCGCCATTCTGCCGAACTTTTTGACTGCCACTGTCATTTACCGGAATGTTATTTCCGAAACCTGTGGACATAGAAGTATCGTACACAGAACCGTTATTTACAGAAGAGTTGTTTATTGACGTAGAAAGAAGTCTGTTTATAAGATTGTCGAGCGGCGTGATCCCGCTGTGGATCTGCGGATGAGCCGTTGAAACGATATCCGGAGGCAGGAGCGCCGCGCTCGGGATCAGACTGAACCTGCTCTCAAATGAAACCGGCAGCATAAGCCTTACGGCAACAAGCCCCCAAAGAGCACAAAACAGCCATTTCGGAGCTTTTCTAAAGATCAGTCTCAGTATTATGACTGCCAGAACAAGCCATCCGGCAGCTACGGACAGGTTAACCAGCTTAACAAACAATGCTTCCATATCTTAAATCCTTTCGATCGTTGGCCGGGCAGACGCTCCGCCCGATCCGGCCGGTCATCCCGCAGGTAAAGCGCGATGACCGTCAACCCCGGAAAACTGTCATATCATGCCGTTCCGTCTATTATCTTCCTTATTTCCGACAGATCCTTCTCTGAGAGCTTCTCACGCTTGGCAAATGCGGTAATAAACGCCGGTATCGACCCTTCAAATGTCTTCTCCAGCATTTCATCCATCTGCGCGATCTGGGCCTCTTCCTTGCTGACCAGAGAGCTTACGACAGAGTTTTCAACCCGCACGATCCCCCTGTCGCCAAGACGCTTTATCACGGTGTAGGTAGTCGTTCTGCTCCAGCCCAGCTCCTCCTTGCATAATTTTGCAAGAGCCGAGCCTGTGACAGGCTCATTCTGCCACAGGATCAGACAGAATCTGTATTCACTCTCAAAAATCTTCGGTGTTGCCATCACTTATCCTCCGGGTAACATTCACAGTTAATCTTCGTTGATCTCAAGTCAGTCCTGATCGATCCTTCGCCAGTCTCAAGGCAGTCCTGATAGATACCTCGTCAATCTCAAGTCAGTCCCGACAGATCCTTCGGTAATCTTCGTCTATACTCAGGCAATATTCGGTCATCCCGAGTTTGTCTACTTAATTAGACAAGTACAGTCTAATGCATTAGACATGTCTTGTCAACCCCCTATTTGCATTTATGGAATTTTATGCTAAAATAAGGATTAGTTATTTATCGAAATTCAAAAAAACGCTACAAACCGCAGGAGTGCTCTTCCATCATGAAAAAGAACTTCAGATTTTCTCGACGAGATGAACCTTTGTCTGGAATTTCTTCAGGAAACATTTGACAATTTCAAACTGAAAAAGATCGAGAAAAACCGTGCCATGCTGATGGTGGAAGAAAGCCTCAGCAGCCTTGCCGCACACAGCAACGGTGACGAGATCACTATCTCGGTCTCAAAGAGTATCGGCAGCATAAAAATAGGTCTGACTGCGTCCGGGGAGAGATTCGATCCCTTTGAGGATGTCAATGATGCCAATGTGCTGCTCATGAAATCCTTCGCACAGGATCTGAAATATACCCACACCCGTACCAAAAACCACATCTCGATCACCGCATACAGATCCAGGCACATCCTTATATACCGTCTGCTGGCTGCCGTGGTGCTCGGACTGGCCATATCATTTGCCATCAGGACCTTTTGTTCGGACGATGTCCGTAATTATCTGACTGACAACGTGTTCACGGTCATGAAGGATATTTACATGAACATCCTCAATATGCTGATCGCACCGCTGATCTTCTTCTCGATAGCCTCCTCGATAGCAGGCTTCAAAAACATAAGTGAGATCGGACGTATCGCAGGCAAGATAATGGGCATCTATCTGATGACTACCATAATCTGCATCTCGATCGCATTCGGAATGACGTATCTGCTTAAACCTTATGCTGCCGCAAATATGATCGCAGGTGCGGAAGATATGTCGGCGTATACCACAACGCACATTGATACCTCAGTCAAAGGCTTCCTGATGAGCATCGTGCCCTCGAACTTCTTTGAGCCCTTTGTAAAATCGGATACCATCGGGATCATGTTCATCGCATTCCTGCTCGGCATTGCAACCATCGTATCCGGCGAAAAAGCCCGTCCTTTCACGACTTTCCTTGATGCAGGCAATACGATATTCCTTAAGATCACGGATGTAACCGTTCAGCTGATGCCTGTCATGATCTTCTCATATATCTGCGTCACACTGATACCGGCAAAAGCCTCTGCCCAGCTTAAAAGCGGGATTTCCTCAATGTTAAAGGCTGCTGTGGCGTTTATTCTGACCGTCATGCTGATGATCATCATTTACAATCTGCTCCTGCTTGTCATGGGCGGACTCAATCCTATAAAACTGATCAAAAGGTATGCTCCCCATGCTCTTCGTATAATAATGGGGTCGAGCAGCGCGTCCACTCCGATCAATATCCAGGTCTGCAAAGAGCTTGGTGTTTCTTCAAGTGTTTATTCTCTTTCCATTCCGCTCGGAGCAACGATCAACATGGACGGAGTAAGCATGTATCTGGCTGTATTCGGGCTTACATTTGCGAAGATATACGGTATCGAGGTAACGCTTCCCGTACTGCTTTCGATCGCATTTACGATCATAATGCTCTCGGCCGGCGCTCCCACGATCTACGGCGTAAGCCTGATCTGCCTGTCGGTTCTGCTCAAATCCCTGGGCGTCCCGGTTGACGCCGCAATGGGAATGGCAGTCGGCATGGAGGTCATCGCCGGAATGTTCCGTACGATCAACAATTCCATCGGTGATATGGTCGGTACCCTGATAGTTGTCAACAAGGAAGGGTTGCTCGATCTGGAAAAATATAACTCATGATGCTCTGATGCAGATCGGGCAGTAAGAAATTCTCCTGATAAAAAACCGGGACCGCCGCTTCATTTTTGCGACGATCCCGTTTTTTTACATGTTTATCTGTTCAATCGGTCATTGAGGAAGCATTTGCATATCATTGAAAAAATACCCGACTTTTTCGCGCTCATCGGTGCCAAGTACTTCGACAGCCTCATCACCTCCGGGTCACTGTTCTTCCGCTCCGTTTTCACTCTGCTCTTCCGCGGTATTTTTTATTTTTCTGTAGGGCAGATATACATCATTGATCAGATAATCCGCTATCGCAACGGCGGGAATGGCAAGAATAATGCCGAGAACACCGATTATCCTGCCGCCGACTATGATCGAGATGAGGATCCACAGACCCGAGATCCCGAAGGAATCACCAAAGAGCTTTGGCTTAAGTACCCATCCGTCAAAGGTCTGCAGCACAAGTGCGAAGATCAGGAAAATAAGCGCATGCAGAGGATTTACAAACAGGAGTATGAGTCCGCCGATCCCGGCACCGATAAGCGGACCGAATGTAGGGATGAGATTCGTAACACCGACGATCACCGAAACAAGGCCTGTGTACTGCATCCCTGCTATAAGCATCACTATCGCGGTCAGACTGCCTATTATGATACTGTCTATGATCGAAAATATCAGGTATCTCGTGAGGATCGCATCGATCTTCTTCAAATGCATGATAAAATGGTCGCTCTTCTCTGTGTTTTTCTGGCAGGCTCTGATGATCCTTAATAGAAAATTGCTTATTTTGTCTTTCTCGGCAAGGAAATATACCGAGAACACGATACCGATCACCCATGCGCCGATATGTCCGCCGACCTTAGAAATGCCGCTTACAATGGAACCTCCGTTATCTGAGAGGTAGGATACGACAGATTCAAGGATATTACCGGATTTAAAATTCTTTCCGTCATAATATTTTGAGAGCAACGAGCCTGCACCTTTCTCCTCGATCCATTCCGACAATGAAGCCATATAGCTCTCTCTGTTATTGTACAGACTTAAGGCGCTTTCATACAGCTGAGGTATCAGCATGACGAATATCACCGTAATAAATGAATAAACGATTATGACTGAAATAATGAGTGCCAGCACTCTTTTCAGCTTTGTGGACTTTATTTTCCTGAACAGCTTATTTTCGAACAACCGCATAAGCGGGTTTATAAGATAAGCGATTATCGCACCCGCGATCACAGGATACACAAAATAAGCTATGTTTTTGATCACAGCCCAGACAACGTCCAGGTGCATCAGCAGGAAATAAAACAATACTCCGATACAGATCGCAACTGTCATCGGATACCACGATTTGTCACTGAATCTGTTCTTTTTCACGATATGCCTCTCCGGAATCCGGGTTTATTATCGGTCAAGGCGTCAAGTCCCGCAAAACAGGTTTCCATACCTTAACAAATTATTTATAACCGTCAAGATTCCTTACCGTTCATGCCTGTTTATGTACTGTATGATGTCCCTTTATGATCCTGCGAAAGATCCCTCTTCGGTTCTTCCGCGGATTCCTTACAGCAGTAATTTAATAAATATACAGAACGCTTTCACTACTTTTAGTATACTCGTGTGTTCCCTTATCGTCAACTGTCCCGAATGCCCATATTCCCGCATATAGAGCAGTAGCCTCTGCCCACGCGCCTCACAGCTCACTTGGCATAAGACTTTACTATCCCGCAAAGAACACTCACGACACTATCCATTCCTTCGGCTGTGATATGCTCAAACGGTCCGTGGAAAGCATATCCTCCGGTTCCGAGATTCGGACACGGAAGACCGCGGAAAGACAGCTGCGCACCGTCCGTACCGCCTCTTACCGGGACTTCGAGCGGCGTCATTCCCTGCTCTTCCATACAGCGCCTTGCTGTCTCCACAATATGCATGTGGGGACGGATCTTCTCGATCATATTCTTATACTGTTCCGTGATCGTTAATGAAACCGTATCCGGTGCATATTTTTCATTCAGGGTATTGGCGATCATACGCAGAGTATGCAGTTTTGCTTCAAAAAGACCCTGATCGTGGTCACGTACTATATATGCGATCTCTGCATTCTCCACATCCCCTTTTATATCGGTCAGATGATAAAATCCCTCTCTTTTTTCGGTATGAGCCGGTGTTTCGGCCGACGGGAGCATTGATGCGATCTCACAGGCCACCAGAGAAGCGTTTACCATACGGTTCTTGGCATCTCCCGGATGAACGCTTATCCCCGTGATCTTAAAAACCGCCTTGGCTGCATTGAAATTCTCATACTCTATCTCGTTTTCGGCCCCTCCGTCCACGGTATATGCAAAATCAGCTCCGAATGCACCGATGTCAAGAAGCTCCGCACCGTGGCCGATCTCTTCATCAGGTGTAAATGCAATGGAAATGCCTCCGTGAGGTATGTTCTCCTTCAATACCTTCTCTGCCATAGTCATGATCTCGGCTATTCCCGCCTTATCATCGGCTCCCAGTAACGTCGTTCCGTCTGTAGTGATCAGTGTCCTGCCCTTCAACCCGCGTAAATGCGGAAATAATGCGGTGGTCAGTTTACGACCGTTCCCAAGAACAACGTCTTCTCCGTCGTAATCATTGTGAACACAGGCTTTTACATTCTCACCCGAACTGTCCGGAGCAGTATCCAGATGAGCAATGAAACCGATCTTCGGAGCATTTTCACACCCGGGAGTCGCCGGGATATGCCCTATGACGTACGCATGGGAATCTACAGCCGCATCTTCGATCCCCAGCAACTGCATCTCTTTCTTCAGCTTCTCCGACAGATCGAACTGCCTTTTTGTGGACGGAACCGTTACGGAATTATCATCACTTGTTGTATATACCGTAACATAATCCAGCAACCTCTCATAAGCTCTCATTTTCAGACCTCCTAAATTATTAGTGGAACATTATCATGGTTTTTTCTTTATCTGACAACCTCCGACCACGCTTTGACCAGCTTTTCCGTATTCCATGCGGCGTTCGCAGGACTTGTGGACGGAAGGCAGACCGCCTTCCTGTGAATCATGCTTTCGGAGTATTTTTTATAGTATTTCTCAGCAGTCCTGCCGTTTACAAATATACCGCGAATATCGGCAGAGTCAAGTATCACGGACAGATCGTTGGCGACAACGTTTGTTATGCTGGCATCCGAGGAGCCCTCGATATCACAGGACGCGATCACGTCCCAGAGCGCGATATGATGCCTGGCCAGAAATGCCTTTTTATCCGGAACGGCGGCCGGCACATCATCCCCAAAAACCTGCGCGATAACCTTCCAGAAACGGTTCTGCGGATGTCCGTAGAAAAACATCTGCTCCCGCGACTTGACCGACGGGAAACTACCCAGTATGAGTATCTTGGAATCCTTGTCATAAAAAGGCGGTATGGGATGTAATATATGTTCTTTCATAAACCGGCGTCCTGCTCCTTTCAGACGGTTCGGTATGCATCGGTCTGTTTCATTCCACCGTCCAGTCTGTCCATTCGATATGATTGTACTGCATCACATCGTCAGCCTTTTTCATACCGATCTTCTCATAAAACGGAACCGCATTTTCATTGGCGATTAGGTATACCGCGATATCCTTTTCCCCACCGGCGATCTCGTGGGCTGTCTTCATCAGTGTTTTTGCGATCCCCTTTCTTTCATAGTTTCTGTCAACACCGAGATCCGTCACATACAGCCAGTAGCAATAGTCCGTAAGCCCGAATAATGCTCCGACCACCAGTCCCGCATCATTCCGCGCGATCAGGCTGACAGAGACGTTCCTGACGAGTTTCCCGATCCGTTCTTCAAAACGCTCCTTAGGATATTGCGAACCAAGATCCGTCCTTTTCAGGAAATCTATGTATTCCCCGGCGGAAATGCGTTCTTCCCTGATCCTAACCGTCCCGGGTTCGCACAAATAGATCTCCCTGCTGCCGTCAAGCGTTTTTGTAGATGTGTCAAACCGGTTTGCGCCGGGTATATCTACTGTTTTCATCGGAATTTATCCCCTTTCACTTCCACCTCTGTTTCAATATTAGCCCAAAAAAAGCAGACAGGCAATAGCTATCTGCTTTTCGAGGTCCATATATATGCCTTTTTTTCATATCAATAAGCTGTTTTTATCAAGTAAAAACTCTTTAACGCCCATTATTAGATATCCATTCTCATCATACCTGGCTTTAATGCTTTTTTCCACAATGATGATCTTTTTAAAGGAATCTCTGGTCCGTTTAAATGGCATCGTTTCCTGCTCATATTTTTCCTTATCAGGGATCGCATATGCAGACTGGATATAATACTTTTTACTTCCCAAAGCGGTTAATTTAAATATGGCAATAGATGTATTTAATTTTTTTGCCGTAAGCGGCACTTTTATTAAATTAAACGGCTTTATTTACCTTTTATTTTGACCTTTGAACTCAGTCCCGCAGCCTGAAATACTTTCTTATAGCTCTTCAGCTTCTTCTTCGGAACCGTGATCACGCAGGAATCGGGCACCTTATCAAAGGCTCCGTATTCTACGTTTCCGGATTTCAGAAGCTTTGAATTGATCGTGATCGACTTCAGCTTATCACTGAACTGGAACGCGGTCTGGTTGATATATTCGATATTCTTTCCGAGAGTGACCGTTGTTACCTCTGTTCCGGCATAATCGAACATCGTAACCTTGTAGGTGCGTCCCTCGTAAGTGATCGTATCGGGCACAACAAGACCTGTGTGCGGTCCGCTGCCGTGTTCGAAGCAGACCGTACCGCCCTTTAAGTCCGCTGTCGTGACAGAATAATACATATCGCCGAGTATGATCTGGTCTCCGATATCCATCGGATATTTTGTAACCGACGAATCCGCGGTGCCCTTGCCATTTGAAAGCGAAACCCTTATATAATTCAGCGTATCGGATCCGGCCTTAAGGTTTTTATATGCGGTATCAAAATAATCCTTTACGGACTTCGCGCTCGTGAATTCTATGGTCTTGTCCGCGAATTTGCTGACCTTCACGGTCATCTTAACCTTCTTGTTTACCGGAAGAAATACCGTGTCGTAGCCCGATCCGCCTTGATAGAACGAGCCGTCGACCAGCACGGTCTTACCGGAGCTTACATAAACGTTGTACTCTTCATAGTATTCGGGGCCGCTGTACTTCATTGCGTAACCGAGCAGTTCCCTGCCCGAACCCGTCCACTTTTTGCCGGAATACCCGTTGTCGAGCGCATAAGCCTTCAGGTCCTTGTACATGAAGGCAGTGGTATAACCGATACTGCCGTTATTTGTGATCTTTGAATTGTTGATCAATCTGCCGCCGATCAGCAGCGAAGGC